>NZ_CP127832.1:1500000-1587935 GCF_030389495.1 Ligilactobacillus cholophilus | reverse complement strand
GATCAGATTTTTTTATCGACTTTCCTATTATAATAAAAAAATTAAAGTTTGACAATAGTAATATTAAATAAAAATTAAAATACCTAACTTTTGTCAAATAAAAAAGTATAGCCTTAAACCAGAGAAATCAAATAATTTCTGCTGATTACCGCTATACTTACTTTTATCAACCGAAAGTTAATTAAGGATGATTACATTAACTTTAAAAAAGTTTGGATCTTGTGAATAATTAATGAGTAAATTATCATATTTCTGTTTAAACTCAGAAATGTTGGATAAACCTACTCCTAAGTGACCTTCTTTAGTTGAATGGCCTTCATTTTGTAATTTTTCAAAATTATCTACTGGATGATCAATTGAATTTTCAATATATACTTCTAATTGATTTTCAGTTTGATAGATCATAATATTGATTGTTTTGGCTTTACTTTGAAGAGCTGCCTCACGTGCGTTATCGAGTAAAATTCCAAAAATACGCACAATATCAAAATCTTCCATTTTAATTTTTGCATTAGTTTTTTTCTGACATTCAAAATGAATTTTTAATCCTGCATTACTATCCTTAGAGACTTGGTTGATCATTACACTTTTCAAATATGAATTACCAATGTTATCAAAATCATTAAAGAAAAATAACATACTATCATCAAAGTTATCATTAACATACTTCTTAAATGTTTCAATATATTTTGAAAGTAATTCGGAATGTTCTTCGTGAACGATTTCTTCTAAACTTAAAACCAAATTCTGATAATCATGTTTAAACTTCCGCAAACGACGCTGCTCAATTTCTAATGTGTCTGTATATTTTTTTAATGTAATTAGCTTTTGTTCCATTAATGCTTTTTCATATTTTTGCATTTGGAATTTTCTTGAGATATAAAAGATAATTCCAGCGAAAACTAATTCAATCAGAATGAAACTTAATAAACTAATATTAAAGGCTTCAGTTTGACTAATTTTAGTAAAACCAAGCGTATTTAAAATGACATTAAAAATCACAAAGGTCGTATCATAGATTACAAGCAACCGTAATAGCAATTTACGATCCATCATTTTAATGGTTTTAAAGACTTTCATCTTTCTCCAAGCAATCAAAATCAAAATTAATATCGCAAATTCAATTCCTTGAATAAATAAGACGAAACCAAAGCCACGTACTCCGGCAATATTACTGAATAATTTAAATTGGATAAAGCTTACACATAAAAATACCGTTTGAATTAGACCATATCCTAGCAAGATATTAATCTTTAATAAACGACGCTCATCCTTTTGGGGAAAGTCTTCATAAAAAATTCCATATAACGTTGCCAGTATGAATAAATTAGCAATAATCTCTGATGGAATCCATCTTTCAAAAACATCCGTTACAAAATAGATTAGAAAACCTAAAATTGTAAAGAATATTACTTGTCTTATTTGTAATCTAGAAAGTTTTTTATTAATTAAAAGAATCGTATACACATACAAGAAAATCGTTTCTAAAAGCATCGCCAGTAGCATTGCTTGATTAGTAATTATATACATCTAAATTCCTCACAATATACTAATTTTTACAATGTTCTATACTCCGCATCCTTTGAGCTATTCATTGAATACCTTTAATGATTTTTTCGTAGCATTTTGTGTCGCAACAAGTTCACCGCGAACAATGATTCGTGTTTGAACACCTTCTTGTCCTGATGAACAAGTTACCAACGTAATCAATTTTTGATTTGGAACATTATCAAGCCATTGAACTTGAGTTTGATTAACAATCACTTTTTGGGTGACCTTATATGTGTAGACATTTTGTCCATTTGTAACGTAGATTTTATCACCTTTTTGGATGTTTTCTAATGGGCCAAAAAGAATTTTTTCATTCTCCATGTGGTGTCCAGCAAGGGCATAGTTACCAGTTTCACCCATTTGTTCATCCTGTTTCATTGTTCCTGCCCCACGCATCAAATTATTTTGAGATAATCCGTAAAAAATGGGTAATCGAATCCCCACTTTAGGAATTGCAATCTTTCCAATTGAATCTGATGCATCCGAGGTTGCCGCATTCACCACATCTTTGGTATCAACGGTCTTAACTGAATCATAGTCAAAATTACCTTTTTTGGTACTTTGTTGCTTTTTAATTGGTTGATTTAATGCAGTTGTTGTCATGCGATTAACAATAAAAGTTTTAATTTGTTCATTAAAAATTAAAGTTAATCCTGCCACTGTCAGTATCACAACCAATAATCCTACGAAGAAATTTTTAAGGTGTTTTGCTTTTTTCTTTGCCATACTCATTTACTCCTATTCTGAATTAACTCCAATTATCTTCTTGTTTTACGTTTCTTATCAGAAACAATCAAGAATACTAAAATTGCAATACTAATAATTGAAATTAAAGCCCCTAAAACAATATATGGTGTTCTATACGTAAAGGTTACTGTATGCTTTCCTGCACTCAATGGTACTGCTAAGAATTCACCTAGTACGGTCTTTGCCTTAACAGTCTTGCCATCGACTTTTACATGCCATCCTTTTTGAGCAGGAATGGTTGTCATTAAGACTTGATCCTTTTCAGCAGTGATTGTTCCACTTACCTTAGCATTACTGAAGTGAGTAATCTTAAGTTGGTGCTTATTTAATTGTTTCATTAACTTGTTGTAACTATCCATCTTCAAGTAGTACAATGCAAAGCTATCCAATTGTAAGCTATTGTTATTAGCTGTGATTGTTAAGACTTGTTTTTCACCCTTTTGGTTACCTGGACTAACATTTAAGACCATTGGTGAGTTAAAGTCACTTGTTTGCGTTAATTGTTGACCATTCAAGCTAAATGAAGCTGCATTATTACTGAATGCTGGTCCAATTGTTAAGTAATATGGATTATTAGTCTTAGGTGTGAAAGGCATTTGGATTGTTGCAACTTGATTTGCATCCAACTTCGTATAGTTATTGTTACCTTCATCCTTCATATTACTGTAAATTACGCTTAGGTTCTTATAAGTGCCAAACAATTGTAATTTCTTGTTTCCAGCTAAACCAGCAGCAATTGCGTTTTGGTTTTGAATTGGCATTGCACTCTTAAGCTTGACATCCAAGATATCTGAACTAGCAGCAAATCCTAATGGTAATACATTTGAATTTTCATAAATATTGATTGCATTTGTTCCATCAACTTGTTTATCATTGATCAAATCTAAACGTGTTGAATATGGTGTCAAAACAGAATTATTGCTTGTTTGTTGCATCATATACTTGATGCCTAAGAATGAATCTGTAAAGAGTGTTCCGTTACTGTATGCAGTGTAGTTATCACCTGAAGAATTACCAATCTTATTCATAAACTCTGATGTATTAGGATCTAACATTGAGTTAAATTGGTCAGTTCCATAGTAATTACATTGCATTGGATCATCTTTAGAACGTTCAAATGTTTTACCAATTCGATAAAATTGATTTTTACCTGGACGAATTCCCTTCAAAGCGTCATTTACATTATCTACATAATTAGCAAAATCGCTTTGTTTTACATAATCAATTGGATTCAAACTCAAGGCTGCATTTGCTGTAATTTCAACAATTGTAAGTACCAATAATGATAATTTGAACCATCGCTTGAGTGGTAAAGCTAATAGCATTAAGAATGCTAAGATAATCACACTACTGATTACAAGATTTGAACCCTTCAAGAAGTTAAATTCTTTAATATTGTAGAAACTATATTCTAAGATTCCACCTAAAACAAAGATGCTAAGAATCAATTGTAAGCGTGAGAGTTTCTCAATATTCAGCAATCCTCGTGCAGCTATCAGAATCAACCAGAAACATACAATGTATGAAAAACGGTATGGATACCATACAGGGAATTGCATAGCGTGCCAAAATAGATCTAATGGTTGGTAACATAATGAAAGAACAAAGAAGGCACTAACTGCAAAGGTTGCAATTTTTTCTTTGGTTTTAATTTGCTTACTTGTAAAGTAGCAAACAATTCCAATCAAAACTAATGTTCCAACGAAAATGTTAGGTGTTCCCTTTGGCATTTGGTCGAAATTAAATCCACCAACTAAAAACTTAGATAGTATCTTCCATGGTGAATAATCAAATTTCCATTCAAAAGTCTTAGTGTTGTATTGTGCTTTTGTATCAAGAATTTCGAAAAATGTTGGTAATAATACAACTGCAGCCATTCCAGCAGCAAGTAAGGAACGTCCAACAAAACTCTTAATTACTTGCCATTTGTTAGATAGCTTTTCACTATGACGTACAAAAGTCCAAATAAAGTAAAGGACAACAAAGATACAGATCATGTATCCCATGTAGTAGTTAGTAATTAAGATAACTGCTAGAAATACTGGGTATACCCATTTACTTTGGTTATCAAAAAGATTTTCAATTCCTAAAATAACTAATGGAAGAAAGACGACTGCATCCAACCACATTACATTAAGCATATTAGCAACGACAAAACCGTTTAATGCATATGCAATTGATAAGGCAGGAACTAAGTAGCCCTTTTGCCATTTTTCTTTTAGTAAAAGTTTACTAAATGTCCAGCCACTAAAGCCGACTTTAAGCAATGTGACTAACATGATACCGAAAGTTAGCCAACGACCTGGGGTAAATAATAAAATTAAATTAAATGGACTAAATAAGTAGTAGGCCCATGTTCCCCACATACCTCCCCCTAAGGTATTTTGGAACGAATAGAATAACTCACTAAAATGATGTAGTAGAGTATTTCTGAAATATGAATAAAAATCAACGTATTGCTGACCCATATCTACCGTTAAAATTGATGAACTTCCAAATGGAAACATTTTTCGGTAAATAAAATAACCCAACATGATGATCACTGGCATCGCAAATGAAATCAGTTGCATCAATTGGGAATTATTGTCAGTTTTTTTCTTACGCGAGTGTGTTGTAGTTCTCTTTCTCACGTCAATGCTCACCCCAATACTATTTATTAACAGCAAAACGATATATTTTAAGCTATTTCTCAACTTTTAATTGTAACATAGAATTAAATTTAACATTGCCGATATCATGCGAGATTAAACAATCTAAAGGGTATTTTAAACAACTTATAGAGATACAAACAAAATTGGCTCAATCAGCAATGCAATCACAAAATAACTATGTTAGAATTTAATTAATTTTAGATGAAGGAAGGCTTTATTATGCTAAATGACAAAAAAGATATTTCGTTTGATGATCTATCAAACTTCAATACTGATTTAGAAAACACCCCTGCTGCTACTCCGTTAGCACGTGCGGTTCAAGAAAATGGCGTTACTAAAGCTAGTCATAATTATGCTGCTAAGCGCGACCTCAATCGTGTTTTTTCCCTTGAATTAGATACTGGCGCTGTTACAGCACAGAAAAAAAGTGGTCGTTGCTGGTTATTCGCAACTTTAAATACATTACGCCACAAATTTGCTCAAAAATATAATGTAAAAGACTTTCAATTTTCTCAAAATTATATTTCATTTTTTGATCGTTTAGAAAAAGCTAATCATTATTTAGAAGAAATCATTAAATTTGCTGATCGTCCTGCTGATGATCGTGAATTACTAGAACTTTTACATTGGAATGATAATGATGGTGGTCAATGGGCAAATGCTGCTGCCTTGATCAACAAATACGGTTTGATTCCACAAAGTGAAATGCCTGAAACTTTTGCTAGTGATCAAACTGCTGATTTGAATACATCTTTAAATTTGAAATTAAGTAAGGATGCAATGACCTTACGTGAAATGCGTGCCAACGGTGAAAATGAAGAACAATTACGTACTTACAAGAAACAAGCATTAAGTGATATTTATCGCATGTTAGTTTACGCATTTGGTAAGCCACCTGTAAAATTTGATTTTGAATATCGTGATGATAAAAAGAATTACCATATTGATCAAAATCTTACTCCTAAGTCATTTTATGCTAAATATGTTGCTCATGATTTTGACGCTTATGTTTGCTTATTAGATGCTCCTGATCATGAAATGCATCAAAAATATGGTCTACCAAGTCAAGATTATATTTACAATGGAAAGCATATTGAATTTTTAAACATTGGTACACAAGCACTTAAAGATGCTGTAATTGCTTCACTTCAAGATGGAGAAACAGTATGGTTTGGTTGTGATGTTCTTCAAGATATGGATCGTGATAAGGGTTATTTAGCACCTGAATTCTTCAAGCAAGGTGAATTATTTAATATCGATCTTGAATTAAGTAAGAAAGAACGTTTAGCTTCACGTAATGGTGAAGTTTCACATGCTATGACATTTACAGGTGTTGACCTTGTTGATGGCAAGCCAACAAAATGGAAAGTAGAAAATTCATGGGGTGATAAAGTTGGCGACAAAGGTTACTTTATCATGACTGATGAATGGTTTGATAAATATGTTTATGAAGTAATCGTTAATAAGAAATATATTTCAGAAGAAGCACGAAAGATTGATCAACAAGAAAAAATCGATCTTCCAGCATGGGACTCACTTCAATAAACAAACAAAAAACGAGACTGAATTCAGTCTCGTTTTTATATTATTTATTTTTAATCACTACTTTTGTTCCTACTTTAAGGTTTTCCATCATCCATTTGGCATCTGGGACTGACAACCGAATACATCCATGTGAAGCAGGTTCTTTACCTAATTTTTCAGCTTCTGCAATGTTGTATTGACCGTCTTTCATTGTGGGAACACTATGGAATAGATAAACCCCATGGTCTTTCCAAGAAACCCAGTAATTAGCCCCTTCATTTAATTCTCCATTAAAGAAACTATTACCACGTTCATTTTGAATATAAAATGTACCAGTTGGTGTATCACTAACTTCTTTGCCTTGTTTATCTTTATGAAAAACTCCACCACTGGAATACATGGTATAGATCACCTTTTTTCCTGACATTAAGTATGTTCGATTTTTCTTCAAACTAACTTTTACCCAAAAATCTTTTACTTGGGCTAAGTCAGGATATGGCCGATTTTCAGAAGGCTTTTGCCAATCAATTGGAGTATGCATTACTGTAGTTTGCTTACTTGATGATTGCGCTTGGGATGATGCACTTTGAGTCGAAGCTTTTGAAGCTACAGTTTTAACATGTTGATTTTCTTTTTTAGAAATTGTGCTTTTTTGCTTAACTTCATATGCATTTGCTACATGCTCTAACTGATGATAACTGAGTAAAGCTAATAAAACGGATGGTAATAGGATAAAATCAAATTTTCTAATATGTAATTTTTTCCATTTTTGTTCACGTTGCCGTTTAATGCGTTCGCTTCTTTTTTCCATAACTCTCCCTTACCGTTACTGCGATTAAATATTAAATACTATCATCCTTATTAAATAAAGCATCTACAGATTGATTATGATAAATCAAAGAAATTGCATCAGCAAAAATAGAAGCTACAGATACAGTTTCCAATTTATCAAATTGTTTTTCTTCAGGAATTTGAATTGTATCAGTTACGATAACTTTCTTCAAAGCAGAGTCTTGTAATTCTTTGCTAGCATCGCCTGATAAAATTGGATGAGTTGCTAAGCCGTAAATTTCACTAGCTCCTGCATTTTTTAAGACAGCGGCTGCGTCCACCATCTTTGAACCAGTATCAATTAAATCATCGTATACAATACAACGACGTCCAGCAACATCACCAATTACGCCTGTATCAGCTAAATTGATGCGATTCTTATCACGTTTATCGACAATTGCGATTGGTGCTTTTAATAGTTCGGCTAAATTACGTGCAAGCTTTACACTACTATGGTCAGGTGCAACTACAACTACATTTTGATCGAGTTTTTGTTGCTTAATGTATTTTACTTGATCATAAATAGCAACCAAGTGATCCATTGGAATATTAAAGAATCCTTGAAGTTGACCAGCATGTAAATCTAAGGTAATGATTCGATCTGCGCCTGCCATTGTTAAAAAGTTAGCAATTAACTTAGCTGTAATTGGTTCACGTGAGCGTGTTTTACGGTCTGCACGTGCATAACCATAATATGGAATTACACAGTTAATTGTTCCTGCACTTGCACGGCGTAAAGCATCAATCATAATCATTAATTCCATAAAGTTTTCATTTACTGGATCAGAAATTGATTGAATAACAAACACATCACATCCACGAACACTTTGATCAATATTTATTTGAATTTCACCATCGCTAAAATGATGTACAGTTGTAGCGCAAATTTCAACACCTAAGCCTTCTGCAATTTTTTTAGAAAGTTTGGGATTAGAATTTAATGCAAAAAGCTTAATTCCGGTATTATCTCGCATAATTAATTTCCTCCAGTAAAATAGGTTACTTCTATAATTATTATTACTATATAATTTTATGGAATTTAAAATTAATGTCAAGGTGATAGACTAGTCATAATCGAACTTTAATTAAAGCTTTCTAATTATTAAAAGCAGCAAAGTTCATGGGCATACTATTACAAAAAAGATAAATTATTTTATACAACGTGCCCAATATTATTTTCTTGTTTTTTATTAAAAAGACAAACATTACGTTTATTAATAAAATTAAACATTGCCATTTTTCATTTTAATTTATCATTATCTGAACTTTGTGTCAAAGAATATTTGCCAATATTTGTATAATTCTCAAGTGAGGTTTTGTAACATCTGTTATCAATTATAAATAAAAATGCACAAAACTTATTAGTATTTATTTATATTAAATTAAAATCATGTTAGAATATCAGTATAGGGGCAAGTTTTTATCGAAAGACAATAAGTTAGTTACTCAAATGTATTAAACTACTATGATTTGTAATTACGAAAATGTGTTTATGTTTAATTGATTTAAGGAGGAGTAATTATGGAATTAGGTAAAAACTTAGAAGAAAAGCGGGAAGATCTATGTTTTACACAAAAAGAAGTAGCCAACATTTTGCATGTATCGCGGCAAACGGTATCTAACTGGGAGCGAGATGTTAGCTATCCTGATTTGGAGAGTTTGGTTTCTTTAAGTGATTTATATCACATCTCTGTTGACAACTTATTGGACCACACAATTTAAAACCGGACAACAAGCCGATTTCTTTCGGTAAAAACTTTGGGATTGTGAAATCCTCTAAAAGTAGCTACTTAGGCCAGATAGTTTCCGAGACTATCTGGTTTTTAAAATTAAAAAGACTCTAGAATATTCTAGAGTCTTTCTCCCATCATAATTCAATTCTATTTATTAAAATAAAAATCCGCAAAAGAATATTTAAATGTACGATATGTTAAAACACTCTTTCCTCGGAATTGGAATGAACGAATCAATTTACCATCATTAGTATATTCTCCGAAATAATTTTTCTGTCCAGAGGCCATAATGATATGGTTACCATATTCTTGTGCATCACTTACGTATGGTGAGTATGGAACTTTAAATGATTTAACCAACTTATATGTACTTTTGCGTTCATCAACTAAGTATTTATAATACATTGAAACTTCCGCATTGATATTTAATTTATTCTGGTCGATGCATTTAAATGAATTCCAGTTAAAGTTTTTACGTGAATCCATAATGGCACAATTGTTATTATACATATAAATGTAATATTGGCCCTTTTTTAGTTTTTCACTTGTTTCATAAGTTACACTGTGTTGTCCAGCATTGCTTGTGAAATTACCAAGTTTTTTCAAAACTAAACTACTATAATCACCAATACCCTTCCAAACAGATGAATCACCAATCAAATAATCTACTTTTGGTTTTCGATTAACATTAGTAATCTTGATAATTGAAGAAGTTTCTCGTGAACTAACAATCATTGTGTTATCATTCATCATTTGAATTGTATTCAAATGGTAAACATCACGTTTCCCCTTATTATTACTGTGTTTTTCAATTCCAGTAGCTTTTTTATAAATCTCCGGCATCAGCTTTTGCATATTGATTACTTTCATGATTTTTCCGGTTTTACTATTGACTTTAATAATCTGATCTTCAACCGCTTTTTCTTTTTCTTCTAATTTCTTACTTGTTGCCAATGCCCAAATATTTCCCTGGTTATCAAGAGTGAAATCATGGTGTAATTTATAACCTTGTTCACCAACATCAATTACTTGAGTAATTTTACCTAAGCGGTTCATTTTAGCAAATTTACCATATTCAGCGACAAAATACATTTCATTATTTTCAGTCATCACAAGACGTTCAGCATTGTAATCAATAATTGGGATTTCTCCTCTTATAACCCCATTATTATCAACATATGAAATACAACGACGTTTCTCAGAATTTTGATTACCAATTACCGCAAACAAACCTGAAGTTAACTTTTGTTTACTTGAACCATTTTTTACTTTATAAGTATTTCCACCACTCGATTGTAATTTAGGTGCTTTATATGTAAATGTTTTTTGATCCTTTTGACCATCTTTAGTCGTGGTTGTTATAGTAATTTCATTTTCAACTCCACCAACTGCACCAATAAGCTGATACTCATGTTGTTTAGCATAAGTTCCATTTGGATTATATAGGGTATTTGAATATGATTTATAACCCTTAGCTTTAATGGTATATGAAACTTTAACTGCTTCATTTGTTTTGAAATACACATACAAGCCAGTTAAGTTTGTTAGATATGGGTTTGAAACTACTAATGGATTTTCTAAACTATAGTTTTGTGAATTTTTCAATTCAGCTAATTGTTCTGCAATTTTATTTTGAGTATTTGTATTATAGACATCTGATATTTGTTTTATATCTAAGCCTTGATAATCAAGTTTTTTTACAATGCCATTAGCTGTAACAAACTCATTAATCTTCCAATTATAATCTTTATTACTCTTACTTGCTTGTGCATTTATTGGATGAAAAATAAACCACCCACTCGCAATTAATATTGTAACTAAAATCACTTTTAGTCTGATACAATTTCGCATAAATTGTCTCCTTACGTCTCAAAATCACTAAATACAATCATACTAGGTAATTTTAAACATAAATTGAAGACTTTCTTTGATTTTTGAATAAATTATGACATGTTTCTAAATAAATTAGATAGATTTACTTTTAAATACAAAAAAAGGATCACTTTCGTGATCCTTTAGTAACTAATTACACTTTAAATTAATTACGTTTGCGTAATGCAACATAACCTGCAGCAGCTAATGCGATTGCACCGATTGCTACTAAGATTACACTAGCTTGTTGTTCACCTGTTTGTGGTAAACCATGACCATAGCCTGTGCCGTTGCCTTTACCTGTACCATTACCATTGTTTGAACCATGGTTTTGGTTATTGTTGTTTGCTACAACTACGCCAGTTGCTTGTTTGCTTGATGAGTTAACTGATGTTGTTGTGTTATTTGTTGTATTGTTGCTTGATGAAACAACACTTGAGTTGTTCTTCATTGCTTTGTGGTTTGAGCTTTCAACTGATGAAGATGTTGTTACATTGCTTGATGATGAAACGACGTTTGAGCTGCTTGAGCTTGTTTCTTCTGATGAAGAGCTTGATGTTTCATTGCTGCTTGATGATGAAGCAACTTCTGAACTGCTTGAGCTTGCTTCTTCTGATGAAGAACTTGATGTTTCATTACTGCTTGATGATGAAGTACCTACATTTTGCTTGTGTGAACCTGCATTTGTAACACTTGAGCTTGATGATGCTACTTCACTGCTTGATGATGAAACAACACTTGATGAACTACTCTTCATTGATGAGCTTGAGCTGCTGCTTGATAATGAAGAACTTGATGAACTGCTCTTCACTGATGAGCTTGAGCTGCTGCTTGATGATGAAGAACTTGATGAACTACTCTTCACTGATGAGCTTGAGCTACTGCTTGATGATGAAGAACTTGATGAACTGCTCTTCACTGATGAGCTTGAGCTGCTGCTTGATGATGAAGAACTTGATGAACTTCTCTTCACTGATGAGCTTGAGCTACTGCTTGATGATGAAGAACTTGATGAACTACTCTTCACTGATGAGCTTGAGCTGCTGCTTGATGATGAAGAACTTGATGAACTACTCTTCACTGATGAACTTGAGCTACTGCTTGATGATGAAGAACTTGAGCTACTTGATGAGCTTGCTTGTTTTTCACCAAAAATAATTGGGAATACAAAGCTTGCTGCTTTTGTATTTAAGTTAACCATGTTTTGGAATGGATTATTTGTTGCTGTATTAGCTGTTTCTTGTGCTGAGTAGTATTTTGAATCAGCTAATGTTTGGTAGTTAGCTGTTGCCTTTACTTCATTTGCAACATCGTTTGCAGTTGAATTTGAAGGAACAGATGAACCTACATATTTAACACGGTATTGCTTACCTGATTCAACAGTTGTTACTACATTACCCTTGTCATCAATAATTTGATAATCTTTTGGTAAGTTTGTAATTGAAACTGATCCATTGTAGTTACTTAAAGTAAATGGATTACTAATCTTTGTTGTTGGGTCAATTTTAACTGGGTTACTATCACTAATTGCGTTACCATTAGCATCTGACATGTGTACATTTTCTGGATATGCTGTTTGCTTATCTAATGGGTGGTTTTGAGCATATTCCAAAAGTGCCTTACCTAATGCTGTGTGTGTTGCAAGATATCCTGGTTCAATTGTTGTATTATTGCCGTCATGAACAATTCCATCTACTGGGTGTCCATCTTTAGTTGTCATATGACCACTGTTTAAAGCATCTAAATACCAAATAACTGATTGAGTAACATCTTGTTCATACATTGCTAATGTGTAGTTAATACCCTTAGTATTGTAGTTATAGTTACTGTCATACATACCATCTAATGCACTGTAGTTTGGATCATCAGGATTGCTGATTAATTTTTCATAATCTTGTTTTGCAAGATCCTTGAATTGTGGTCCAACATCATAAGTACCATCTGCTGTCTTGTGGTATCCACCTTCAAGAGCTGCTGCAACTTGAGCAACTTTCTTTTGGTCACCTGTAACAGATGTTAATCCGTCGTAAAAGTCATATTCGTTGTACTTTGTACCATTAATTACATCTGGTGTATCCCATTGCCAGTTGTAGCAATATGTAACATCGCCATTTGCTGTTTGGAAATGAGGATAGATAAATGCTTGTTTGTTGTCAGTACTGTTTACATGACCTGAACCAAGTGCATTTGCATATGGAGCGTCAGTCTTAATTGTTGTTTCACCAATTTTGCCGGCACTACCTGCTGTAGTTGCATTGCTTGATGAGTCTGCAGCGTATGTTACAGGCTTGTCAGCAGTTGTTGATGCAACTGAAGAAGCATTACTACTCATTGTAGAAGTAGAATTGTTTGCTACTGCAGATGATGCACTACTGTTTTGTGATGAAACAGAAGCAACTGAACTGCTCTTCATACTTGAGGCACTAATTGCCATACTTTGTGATGAATTTGAATTCATCGCACTACTTTGACTTGAAGATTTGCTTCGACTTGAAGAACTTGAAGCTAAAGATTTGCTACTAGCTTGTAAACTAGAAGATAAGCTACTGCTTGAAATAGTAACATCCCCTACACTGGTTACTAAACTAGTTAACACCATTAGGATAGTTCCTAATACTGTAAATAGATGAAAGAATTTCTTTTTCATCTCACTTACTCCTCCTTGAATATTCAATTGTATAAAAAATTTCCCTATACAATTATATATATTAAGAGCAGGTATCTAAAATTATCAAGCTTCTTATAAATTTCTTTACTGTTTTATCTATTTTTTATCATTTTTTCTTCACATTTTGCTTTTGGGGCTGGTATTTAATCAAATATATAGTAATATGTATACATATTAGTTATCTAATTAGGAGCGAGTGAATTGAATCAATTATTATTATTTATCATAGAGCCGTTGCATATTCTATGTTTTTATGTTTTCTTTTTTATTCAAAATAGAAAAGATCTTCATTTATTAAATCAACATCGCATTTTTAAACTTATATTGGGGGTTTTAGGTTTACTGGCATTTCAATTTTTAATCATGTTCTTTGCAGCTGAAACATGGTTATCAATCTTTTGTACAAATATCGCTACTATTCCATTATTAATGTTAATTACATATTTTTGCTTACATAGTAATCATTCTGAAAAGTACACTTTACGTATTCGAATCCTCTTTTCAATGAGTGGATTTATGTTTATTCAAATTATGTGTGCATTTCTTGATCGATATTTTGAGATGTTTTGCCAAGCTGTCTTTAATACGACTTCAATGTTACCGGTAATTTTCATTCATAATATTTTTGAATTAGGAATCATTTTGGCACTTGGATTTATTGATGGAAAATTATTTTGTTTCAGCTGTTTAATTAATGATCAACATCGCCGGAATATTTATTACACGATTCTATCAATTTTCCTTGTCACATATATCATTTTGAGTGGATTAACTTTCACACAAAGACTTTATGATCATATAATCGATTTCCTATTATTCTTAATTATCGAGTTATTAATTTACACATTCCTCTACGTTTTAATCAATAAGTATGAGGAAGAAAAGACTCAAAATGATTTAATAACTAATGAATTACAAAATTTAAAAACTTACACTTCTCACTTAGAAAAAGAACAACGAAAGTTACGTAAGTTCAAGCATGACTATGAAAATATGGTACTTTCATTGGAAGAAATTTTAGCAAAAGATAATTCTCAAAATTCAAAAGAATATCTTGATGCTTTCAAGCAATATAGTGATCAATATTTAAAGCAAAGTAATATTTGGAAATATAATGATATTGATAATGTGAAATCTGAATTTTTGAAGAGTATTTTAATTAGTAAGATTACGCAAGCAATTGATAAAGGAATTCACGTTCATTTCGAATGTCGCTACCCTGTTACTAAAACGGAAATTAAATCTTATGATTTGGTAAGAATCATCGGTATTATCTGTGATAATGCGATTGAGGAAGTTAATACTTTGCCCAAAGAAGCTCGAAAGATTAATATTTTAATCTACGCTAAGGATAACCAAACTGAAATTAGCATTACTAATCCAGTAGCATCTAAGAAAGATTTAGCTGCAATCTCACATGAGGGAGTAACTACTAAGAAACAACACCAAGGGTTAGGATTAGCTAATTTACAACAAATCATTGATAACTATCCTAAGGCGCTCCTAACATACTTCATTAAGGATGACTGGTTTAACGTAAAAATTATAATATAAATAAAATATAAATTTTAATTAATTAGCAATTTTTTTCGATTTATTTAGGTATAATAAAAATACAAATTAATGTTTACAAATCATTGCAAAAAGAAGCATTTTATCCAATCGATAAAATGCTTCTTTTTCATTTTTAAAATTTTCTTTTGCCAGAAAACCTTACCTTAACTCCCCAAGTAGAGTCATTTCCAAACAGTTTCTATATTCCCCTATCTTATGCCCACACAATAATACACTCTTTTTTAAGGTATAGTGTACTTTATTAAAGATCGTTTTATAGAATCCTGCTTGAAATATTAAGAACTAATTTTTCCTTAGTCCTTATATTCTTTATGTTAACGTACTAATATTTGCAAGAATTTAATTTAGTTTTTCAAATATCCTGGTTTTCGTAAAATCTGTAATACTCTTGTAATCTTTTGCACAATAAAAAACAAGTTGGAAATTCTCCAACTTGCTTTAATAACGCTATTTAAGCTTATTATTTTTTCTTCCAGATTAATCTTCCAGCAAATGTTGCAGCGATTAATGCCATTGCACCACCTAAGATTAATAAACCACGGTTTGTAGTTTCACCTGTTTGTGGTAAGTTGCTTTCGCTTTGTTCTGAAGAATCTACAGCATTGTTGCTTGATGTTGATTCTGTTGATTCTTGTTGAGTTTGACCTTCAGTTGTTGCTGAACCACTTGTTGTATTTTGTGTAGTATCAGTATTGCTTGATGATGAGCTTGTTGCACTGATTGAACTACCATTGCTGTGGCTACCACCATTTTCTTTATCACCAGATGTTGAACCTGGGCGGCTTGATGATGAACTTGGTCCTGTTGGTTGTTCTGATGAGCTACTTGATGAGCTTGGTCCTTCAGAACTTGATGAACTACTTGTAGTATCATTTGTTTGATCATTTGATGATGATGAACTTGTTGTACCAATTGTTTGGTCACTTGATGATGAACTTGAATCAATTATGCTGCTTGAACTTTCATCATTTGATGTACTTTCGCTACTTGATGAACTTGTTGTATCATCGCTAGCAGATGAGCTTGTGCTATCTGAGTTTGATGAGCTACTTGTTGAACCTGTGTTGTTATCACTTGATGATGAACTTGAATCAATTATGCTGCTTGAACTTTCATTATCCGATGTACTTTCACTACTTGATGAACTTGTTGTATCATCGCTAGCAGATGAGCTTGTTGTGTCACTTGATGATGAACTGCTTGCAGCCGCTACTGCGTCATCATATGCTTGTTGTGCTGCTGCTTGTTCTTGCTTTGCTTGTTCTAAAGCTGATTTAGCATTTCTTAATGCACTGCTCTTTCTATCATAATTTTGTTGTGCTTCACTAAAAGCTTGGTCTGCTTGTTCTAAAGCTTCTTTTGCTTTTTGTATAGCTTCTGCATCTTGTGGATTTTGACTTTCTAATTCTGATAAATCATTTTCAGCTTTAAGTACATCATTTGAAGCCTTTTCATGTGCAGTTTTAGCAGCATCATATGCTTGTTGTGCATCACTATAATTTTGTTCTGCCGTTGCTAATTTTTCATTTGCTGCATCCAAATTTTGCTTTGCTTGTTCCACTGGGTCTGTTGAAGAGCTACTTGTAGCTGATGACGAGCTTGTCACGCTACTTGATGAACTTGACACTTCATCAGAGCTCGAACTACTTGTAGATGTTGAACTACTTTCAACTGATGATGAACTTGAATCGATTATGCTACTTGAACTTTCATCATTTGATGTATCTTCACTACTTGATGAGCTTGTTGTGTCATCACTAGCAGATGAACTTGTGCTATCTGAATTTGATGAGCTACTTGTGGATTCTGTTTCACTTGATGATGAACTGCTTGCAGCTGCTACTGCATCATCATATGCTTGTTGTGCTTCTTTAACTGCTTGTTGTGCACTTGCAACATTTTGCTCAGCAGTTTTAATTTGATCTGCTAGATCACTATGTTCTTTTGAATTATTAGTTAACTGAGTCCCAACAGCTATAAGTTGGTCATGTATTGAACTAATTGTAGATGAATCAGAACTACTATCCAATGCACTATTCATTTGGTTTTGCAATTCTTCTTGTTTTTGTTCTAATGCTACTCTTTCAGCATTAATTTGATCTTCCTTGTCATTTAATGACTGCAATGTATTTTGAGCTTCAGTTAATGATGTTTTTGCATTTTCTAACTGTTGTTGTGCATCTTCGACTGTCATAGTTGATGATGCTTTTGCTGCAAGAACATTTGTAACACCTGTCGCCTTAACCTTTGGCTTAATAGTTCCTACGGCTGCACAAGCAACTGTTCCGCCAAGGATAACCGAACTCATTAATAAACCTTTGAATCTATTATTCATTTATGTCCCTCTCTTGATATAAATTTTATTTAACTACTAATACTTACTTTCCCTCTAAACACCAATAACTTTTGTGTTCATCCACATCATATCATGAAACACAAAGGCAAATGTTTTACTTAGAAATTTTCAAAGGAATACTTTAGAGTTTCTTTATTTTTAAACAAAAAAAGCACGACAAATGTCGTGCTTTTTCAAAGATTAGTTAGAACGAATACCTAATTTCTTCTTTAATACGTAACGAATTCCAAATCCAGCAGCTGCTAAAATGAAGTCTACAATTGGATTCAATGGTTGGTTGATTTGACTTGGAATACGTGCAATCAATGCAAATGCTAAGAACCAAACGGCAAGTAACATCAAGAATGCACCAATTCCGCGTAAAATACGGTGCTTAGCTTTACGATCTCCCATAACTTTATAGAATCCAGCTAAACCTAAACCAGCAATAATAGCTGTTGAGAAGAGTGTGATCCAACCAGCATCAGCTGATGGTGTCTTTGAAAATAGACCTAAAATACCGTACATTGCACAGAACATTGCAAACATCAAAAGTCCATTATCTAAAGCCATTTCCCAGAATTTAGGTGGTTGTTGTGCTTTCATCTTCTTAGGCCCATTAATAATATCATCTGCTTTTTTAGAAACTGGACCATATAACTTGACCGCTGTCATCCCTTGCTTTTGCTTTACTTTTAATTCTTCATAAACTTCATGTAAAGCTGTTGCACGCTTTTCAGGATCATAACCTAAATCTGTTAAAGCTTTTGTAAGCTTAATCATGTATTCTGCATTTCGCTTAGTTAAATCTGAAAAGTGATTATTGATTTCAATAATTTTTTCTTGGCGTTCTTTTTCACGAACTTCTGCTTGTTTGCGTGCTGCCGCTTGATTTTTTTGACGAATATCTTCTGACACTGTATTAAATTCCCTTCTATATTCAGATTGCGTAGTTAAATATTATTTTAGACATTAAATCTAAATTCGATAATATCGCCGTCTTGAACCACATAATCTTTACCTTCAAGACGCATCTTACCTGCTTCTTTTACAGCTTGCATACTACCATATTTATCCAAATCATCAAATGAAACTGTTTCAGCGCGAATAAATCCACGTTCAAAATCAGAGTGAATGATTCCCGCAACTTTTGGTGCTTTCATACCACGCTTGAATGTCCAAGCACGTGTTTCTTTGCCCCCAGCTGTGAAGAATGTTTCTAATCCTAATAACTTGTATGAAGCACGAATCAAACGATTTAAACCAGGTTCGTCAACGCCTTCCATTTCAAGGAATTCTTTCTTTTCTTCTTCATCCATTTCAGCAATTTCTTCTTCTGTACCAGCAGCAACGCCGATTACTTCTGAACCAGGATCATTTTCAGCTAAGTATTCTTTGATTTGTGGCATGTACTTGTTTGCATCAGGATCTGCCATGTCATCTTCAGCAATGTTAGCAACGTATAACACTGGCTTAGATGTTAATAAGAATAATCCTTTAACGATTTTTTGTTCTTCATCATTAAATTCGATTGAACGAACTGGCTTGCCTTCTTCTAAGACTGGTTTGATTTTTTGAAGAACAGCAAATTCTGCTTGAGCTTCTTTATCACGACCTGTTTTAGCTACTTTTTCAACACGAGTATAGCGTTTGTTGATTGAATCCAAGTCAGCTAAAACTAATTCTAAGTTGATTGTATTGATATCATCAATTGGATCAACCTTACCAGAAACGTGAGTGATGTTATCATCATCAAAAGCACGGACTACGTGAACAATTGCATCTACTTGGCGAATATTTTCAAGGAACTTGTTTCCTAAACCTTCACCCTTACTTGCACCCTTTACGATTCCAGCAATATCAGTAAATTCAAATGTAGTATGTACGATTTTCTTTGCAGGAATAATTTCATCGATACGTGCTAAACGTTTATCTGGAACTTCAACCATTCCAACGTTAGGATCGATTGTAGCAAAGGGGTAGTTTGCCATTTCAGCACCCGCTTTGGTAATTGCATTAAATAATGTTGACTTACCAACGTTAGGTAAACCAACGATTCCGGCTGTTAAGGCCATTGAGAACACTTCTTTCTAGTTGTTTGCTTTAATTAAAATTTTCTTGAGTTTGCGTTCAAATTCACGCCGTGGCATCATCACTAAATGATTGCAGTTTGTGCATTCAATTTTAATATCCATGCCCATTCGTATTATCTTCCATTGATTAGCACCACAAGGATGAGCCTTTTTCATTTCTACAATATCATTTAAATCATAGTCTTTCATTAAGTTCACCTCATCGGACAAATTATAATTCAATGTTTAATACATCTAAAATACGGTTAAAGTCCTCTGTTGAAAGATAACTGATTTCAATCTTACCCTTACCAGTTTTTTCGTTGGCTTTAATCGCCACTTTAGTTCCAAACTTCTCTTGTAATTGAGTTTGGCTTTCAAGCAAGTATGGTGATAATTTTTTCTTTTTATCTTTTTTGATTTTCTTCTTGCCGTTCATTTCATTAACAATTTGTTCCAATTGACGCACTGTTAAATTCTCTTTGACTGTTCTTTTAGCTAAATCAACGAGCTTATCTTTATCTTTTAAAGCTAATAAAGTCCGTGCTTGTCCCATTGAAAGTTGTCCATTTTGAAGCATACTTTTAACTTCAGTAGGCAAGTCTAATAAACGCAAGTAATTAGCAATATATGGACGTGATTTACCTAATCGTTCTGATAATTCAGATTGAGTGATCTTTAAGTTTTCCATTAAAGTACTGTATGCTTGAGCTTCTTCTAATGGACTTAAATCTTCACGTTGGAGGTTTTCCAAGACTGCAATTTCCATCATTTGTTCATCATCGATAGCACGTACAATTGCTGGAATCTTGTCTTGATTAGCCATTTTAGAAGCTCTAAAACGACGTTCACCGGCGATAATTTCGTATCCCATTACACTTGATTTCCGCACAATGATTGGTTGGAAAACACCATTTTTACGAATTGATTCTGCTAAATCATGAAGATTTTCTTCATCAAATGTCTTACGTGGTTGGTATGGATTAGGACGAATTTCACTTAATTGTAATTCTTCAACTTTTTCGTCAATTTCTTTTTCTTCAGTAAAATCACTAAAGAGCGCGTTAATACCGCGTCCGAGTCCTTTCTTATTCGCCATGAGCTGCTAGAACCTCCTTTGCTAATGCCATGTATTCTTTAGCTCCACGAGATGCTGGATCATAGTCGATAATTGACATACCATGACTTGGAGCTTCTGATAAACGTACATTTCTTGGGATAATTGTTTGGTAAACCTTGTCCTTGAAGAAACGTTTAACTTCTTCAACAACTTCATTTCCTAAATTAGTCCGTGCATCAAGCATTGTTAAAAGTACCCCTTCAATCTTCAAGTTTGGATTGAAGTGCTTTTGAACTAATTGAATTGTGTTTAATAATTGGCTTAAACCTTCCAAAGCGTAGTATTCACTTTGAACAGGAATTAAAATTGCATCACAAGTTGTGAATGCATTGATTGTCAACATTCCTAATGAAGGAGGACAATCAATTAAAATATAGTCATAACTATCACGAATTGGTAAAACTGCATCCGCTAAACGCTTTTCACGTGCCATTTGTGAAGTTAATTCAATTTCAGCCCCTGATAATTGAATTGTTGCGGGTACAATGTCTAAATTTTCACGTGATGTATGAATAATTACGTCTGTAATAGGTGTTTCATTGACTAAAACATCGTATACATCCGCTTTAATATCGGCTTTGCGAATTCCCAAACCGCTAGTTGCATTTCCTTGGGCATCGGCATCAATCAATAATACTTTTTTACCTAATTTAGCTAAACAAGCGCCCAAGTTAATGCTGGTAGTTGTTTTACCAACACCACCCTTTTGGTTAGCAAGCGCAATAATCCGCCCCATTCTAATCACTCCTTAATTACTTTCTCTTATTCAATGGGATTTCAATAATAATCTTTTGAACGTCGTCGGTTGTTTCTTCTTCAACATTAACCTTAATACCTGTATCTTTGACCATTTTAACTGATTGTTTGATTGTATTAACGGCTAACCTCACATCCTTAGAAACACCCTTAATCTTAGGCTTCTTAGGTTTCATCCGTGGAACGATCAAGCGATTAACTTTCTTTTCGGTTTCTTTAACTGATAAATGTTGATTTAAAATCTCTTTTAAAACTTGTTTTTGTTGTTCTTCATTTAAACGCACTAAAGCCCGCCCATGCCGTTCTGAAATTTTACGATCAAGCAAGGCTTGTTGTACAGGTTGTGATAACTTTAATAAACGTAATTTGTTAGCGATAAATGACTGACTTTTACCTAATTGTTCTGCTAATTCAGCTTGAGTTAAACGATTTAACTCTAACAATTGTTGGTAGGCTTGAGCTTCTTCAATTGCAGTTAACTCTTCACGTTGAAGGTTTTCGATCACTGCCATTGAAGCTGACTCATTGTCAGACATAGTTTTAACGATTGCAGGAACTTCACTCCAACCTAAATATTTAATTGCTCTGAAACGACGTTCACCGGCAATAATCTCATATTTATTTTCTTCGTATTCACGTAAGACGATTGGTTGTAATAAGCCATGTTCCTTAATTGTTTCTGCTAACTCAGTAATTTTTTGCTGGCTGAAAACTTGACGCGGTTGAAAACGGTTAGGAATAATTTGCTTAATCTCGATCTTTTCAACTTGTGTCTCAGGATGATCTTCTGTTGATTTAACACTTTGTTTTTTCTTGTTCCAAAAGAATGCCATAAAGTTTCCTTCCTTTTCACGTCTATTTAATTGGATTCCGATTAGGAGTTCCTGCTTTGCGCGGATATTGCTTTGGCGTTGCCTTAACTTTTTCAATGACGACTAAATGTCGTTCATCATGAGTAATTGGTAATGCAGTTTCTTCATCCGCAATTAACTTCCCACCTAAAGCTTGAATGGCTTTAGTAGCATCCCCTAATTCTTCCTTAGTTTTTTGTGCTTTTAACGCAATAAACTTTCCACCGATTTTAACTAATGGCAGACATAATTCAGTCAGTACTGTCATTCTGGCAACGGCTCGTGCAGTTACATAATCAAAACTTTCGCGGAACTTGCTCTTTTTACCAGCAAATTCTTCTGCACGAGCATGATGTAATGATACATCTTGTAAGTCTAAACGACTAACGAGTTCTTCTAAAAACTTAATTCGTTTATTTAAAGAATCAACAATCGTTACTTTGATTTGTGGAAAAACAATTTTCATTGGAATCGAAGGGAAACCTGCACCAGCACCGACATCACATAAAGTTACGTCATTGCGTAATTCCTGTAATTCAATTACTGGTAGCAATGAATCATAAAAGTGTTTTAGATACACATCTTTTTTAGCTGTGATTGCTGTAAGATTTACATATTGGTTGGCTTGAACAAGGAATTCATAATAAGTCTCGAACTGTTGCATCTGTTGATCAGTAAGTTCAATTCCATGTTCCATTAATGCCTGTTTAAATTCTTCTGGTGTCATGGTATTTCCTTTCATTTTCTCGTGAAACATTGAAGTTTTTTAGTGTTTCACACTACACATAAGTGTAATTTATTTATGCGTTAAAAGCAAGGTGCAAATCAAATCAATTAAGGCATTTTAACAATTTATAATTACTCATATATATGGTAGAAATAATTTAATTTTTACTGATATTTCACTTTAGGCTTTTTTCATCAATGTTATACTTATATAGTAAGTTACAATTTTAAAATTAGAGAGGTTTTTTATTTTAATGAGTGATTATTTAAAAGAGCCCTGTGAGGATCAGTATCCGAAGGTAAATTTAAATATTGAGTTTGCTCCGCATAAAGTTATGCACATTATTGTTCCTGCTAAAAAGGGCAATCAAGTTAAATACAATCCATTAATTCTTTTTGTAACACAAAAAGCAAGAGTCAAGCAGGAAAATTACCACTTCCCTGCACTACTAACATTAGCGAGTCATGGATTTACGATTGCGATTTTGCCAACTAACCAATTAACTGGAATTGCACAAGAACAAGTTTGTCAAATAAAAACCGCATTACGTCACTTACTAATGCATGCATATAAATTTGATATTGATACAAATCGTTATTTTATTTGGGGAGAAGAACAAGGTGCTTTCTTGAGTAGCTTGTGTGTATTGACTGCCAACCAACAAGATTGGAATGCTGAAGATGCTCGGGTATTGCCATTACGATTCAAGGCTGGAATTGCATATGGATTACCTGATCCACAAGAATTAATTTTTCAAATTCCATCACATAAATGTGCTCCATTAATACTATTTAGTGGGTTGCAAGATGCACATACCAATGTCGATGAAACAGAAGAATTTATTGCTCAAATGGAAGCAAAAGAACATGAGGCTGAAAGCACGTTCTTAGAAGAAACAACTAACGGAACAGACGCTTTCTATACACCTTATATGTTAACGATATTAGAAAAAAAGCTACGCAAATACTTATAGCTACGCATTTCTATAATGTTTAAATTTTTTATTGACTTATAAAATTTAATAGCATATAATGTAAATACTGATGAAGGAACTTATGTGAGCCTCCATCTCCCCCTAGATTCAGCTCACATTCCTATACAAGTTCTATTCATCATCACTTACTCCTTTTTTCTCTGCGCTTTACATTATGTAATACGCAGAGTTTTTTTATACCCAAATTTCTTTTTATAAAAAAATTTAATTTTATCTTAATAGTAATCAACAAACGCCTTTCTATATCAAATCAACAATTAGGAAACAATTCTAAATAGTAATCCAAAATTAACACTCAAAACACGCTTGACAGGCAATCTGATGCCCTTTATCATCTAAAAAGTAATCATTACTAATATAATTTTTAAGGAGCATTCTTTTGCAAAAATATTTCAAAAAAATTATTTTTTTAATTGGCATTTGCTTGCTCGGAGTTACGCTTGCTGGCTGTAATCAATCAGCAACGAAACAGCATCAACAAAAGTTGACTAAAATCGATGTTGTTGCGACAACTAACTTTTATGGTCAGATTGCCCAAAAGGTTTTAGGTGATCATGGAAAAGTAACATCAATTATCGATAGTCCCAATGTTGATCCTCACGATTTTACTCCAACGGTTTCAACTGCCAAAACTGTTGCTAAGGCAAACTTAGTAATCTATAACGGTGTCGGTTATGACACATGGGTCAAACGTCTTCAAGGTACAAAATACCTTTCAGTTGCTAATGTCGTTCACGCTAAAGACGGCGACAACGAACACTTATGGTATGACCCTCAAAACATCGCCAAACTAACCGATGCATTAGTAACTCAATATAGTAAGATGTTGCCTCAATATCATGACGATTTTGTTCAAAACGCCAAAAAGTATAAGCAACAATTACAACAATTAGAGACTAAAATTCAACAAATCAAAAAGCTCAAACACAACAAAAAAGTTGCTGTTAGTGAACCTGCATTTGACTATGCATTAAAAGCAATGGGCTTTGAAATTATCGATGAACATTTTAGTATGGCTGTTGAAGAAGATTCTGATCCTTCATACACTGACATTGCCAAATTACAAAATGCGATTAAAAATCATGAAATTGCCTTCTTTGTTTTAAACAAGCAAAGTGAAAGTAAATTAGTAAATAATATCGCTAACCTCTGTAAACAAGAAAACACTCCGATTGTTAAAGTTACAGAAACAATGCCAAGTAACGTTTCCTACATTGAATGGTTTAACAGTGAACTTGATCAGATTTTAAAAATTGTACAACAATAAGGAGAAAACATGGATTCAATCTTAAAAGTCAATGGCTTGAGTATTCAATTCTCAGGTCGCACTCTATTTAAAGACTTAAACTTTGAAATTCCCCAAAATGCATTAACTTGCATCACGGGTGAAAACGGAGTGGGAAAATCAACTTTAGTTAAACACTTACTCCAAGATTTAGATCACAATTACACAATTCATACACATTTCGCAATCACACGCGATAAAGTTCAATATGTACCGCAATTGCGTAATATTGATGATGAATATCCTTTATGCATCCGCGATTTTGTTGCTTTAGGTTTTAAGCATCGCATTTTGCCTTGGAACTCGAAAGCAATGAACGCTAAATTAGATGCTATTTTAAAGGATACAAAATTAGACGAAATTCAAAATCAACCATTAGGCCGAGCTTCTGGTGGGGAAAAACAACGTGCTTATCTTGCTCAAGCACTTTGCTCTAACCCTGAACTATTGATTCTTGATGAAGCAACTGCGAGCTTAGATCGGACTGCAAAGCATTTTCTATTGAAGCTTTTGAAGAAAATCATGGCAAAACGCAACTTAACAGTCCTATTTATCACTCACGATGCAGAATTAATCGATCAATACGCAGATTATGAATTACACTTGGCTAATCAAACTGCTTTGATGGCCAAGAAAGGAGAGGCTTAAATGTTTGACTATGCATTCATGCGCTATGCATTTACCGCTGGTATTTTCATTGCTTTAATTTGTAGTGTAATGGGAGTTTTCGTCATTGCACGCCAAACTTCCTTCTTTACTCATACGCTTTCTGAAATTGGATTTTCCGGAGCAAGTTTTGGTGTTTGGTTAGGAATTTCCCCCTTAGCTGGAATGTTACTTTTCACTTGTTGTAGCGCCCTTTTCATTGGTTTATCAGGTGAAAAAGTTTCTCGGCGAGAATCTTCAATTTCAGTTTTCTCTGGCTTATTCTTAGGTTTAGGGGTTCTTTTCCTTTCACTATCAAATAAGCAGGCAAACTACGCCACAAGTATTTTATTCGGAAGTATCGTCGGAATTGACGCTACTAATTTACGTGATCTTGTTTGTTTAAGTATCTTCTTATTGATTTTGATTTTCTTCACCTTCCGCAAGTTAGCATATAGTTCTTTCGATGCTCAAGGTGCTGAATACAATCAAAACTTCAATAAGTTGATTTCAATTTTATTCTTAGTAATGCTTGCATTAACTGTAAGTATCACTGCACAAATTATTGGGGCATTGTTGATTTTCGTATTATTAACAATTCCTGCATCCGCTGCTAAATACTATGTTCATTCATTGTGGAAAATGATTGGATTAACATTCATTTTTGCACTAACTGGAATTTGGCTAGGATTAACATTAAGCTACCTTACAGATTGGCCAGTCAGTTTCTTCATTACAGTAATTGAATCATTGATTTACGGTAGTGCAATTTTGAAACAACGGATTGCTGAAAGACATAAATAAAAAAAGCCGAGACATGTCTCGGCTTTTTAAATAGCTAATTTTAATTATTTTTAATGGCGTCCATTTTGATTTTTGAAACAGCCCTCAAAATTACAAACATCACTAATGATTCAATTGGCCATGAAATGATTTCCTTAGGCATCCGCACTGCTAATAATGCCATAAATGTTGTATGGTGTGCTGATGTCATACTTAATATGTAAAGCCATAAAGTTGTGAAAATCACATTTGAAACTAGAATTTGAACAAATTCATATATAAACATCCGTTGCCATGTGATTTTTTGTTGGTATAAGAACATACCAGCAATTACACCAGTGAAGAATGCTGAGAAAGTAAAACCTGGGAAAAAGACGCTTCCTGAACTGAAAATAGTATGAGAAACGATGTCTTCCAATACAAGTAATACCCCACCGAGCCATGGCCCTAGTAAGTAACCAATAAGCCCAGTTCCGATGAAGCCTAAACCGACTTTCAAGACGGTTGGATCACCGATTGACAACTTGCCCAAAATGATTTGTAAGGCAAGTAATAACGCTGAAACAGTAACAGTCCGAATATTTAATTTCGGACTTTTCCATGATAATTTGGACATAAAAAAACCTCCCGTGTACACAAGGGAAGGATTGCACGCGCCATATTATTTGGTGAATGCGGTTATCATGCGCACCTGACGGCTTCAACCAAAGTTCACATTCCGTTCCAATGGCCCTTAACGTATGATAACCTACCCCCTGTTGTGGATAATTATAGCATAATATTGGCAAATAAAAAGAGGTAATTTGTTATTCAAATTATCTCTTGCATAAATAAATATTTTATTGGGCTTTTTGTAAATCTTTGGTACTGTGATGTACCCATGTAAGATTGACTGCAACCAATGCAGCTGTGGATAAAAATACTCCGCCATATCCAAAAGCACCAGAAACAGTTGAACCAATCAAGGGGCCAAAAATATTCCCCATAAATTGGGCGGATTGGTTATAACTGAAAATTCTGCCTGAATATTGATGAGGTGAGTATTTAGCAAGCAATGTTTGTACTTGTGGTAATAATGCTGCGTCTGATATTCCAACTAAAAAGCGTAAAAATGCTAATTGCCAAACATTATTCACAAAGGCCTGTGGAATATAAACAAGCATTGCGAAAACTAAGCCCCCCATCAAAATCTTTTGAGTGCCGATTTTATCTCCCCATGTTCCAAATAAAGGAGCAGCAATTAAAGTTGCAATTCCGGGAAGAGCTGCAACAATTCCACTCATCATATCAACGTTATGTCCACCATGTAGGAGTTCTTGAACATACAAACTGATTACTGGGGAAATTGAATTATTTCCAGCTTGAATAATCAAAGTTGTAATAAACATTCCCACAATCACATGTGGATATTGTAATTGAGCAATCAATTTATGATATGGCAAAGTTTTTTCTTTTGGTACTGGTTTGAAATTATCTTCACGTACGAAAAATAACGTCAATAAAAAGACCGTAACGTAGGCAAAACCTGTCATAAAGAACGTAACGCGATAACCAAATGCACTGGCAATCACACCACCAAATAATGGCCCTAGTAACATTCCAGCAGTTGTCCCTGTGGATAAAGTACTCAAGGCTTTTCCACTATGTTTGCTTGGAACTTGTGAAGCAATCAATGCTGAAGTGTTAGCAACGAAACCAGCAAAGAACCCTTGAAGTAACCGTAGCAATGCCAATTGCCAGACAGCCGTTACCGTTCCCATGGAGGTCATCATGACACCCATACCGGCGGCAGAAATCAACATGACTCTTTTTCTTCCATAACGATCAGCGAATTTTCCCCAGATCGGTGCCATCCATGAAGAAACAAGAAAGGTTGCAGAGAAAACAATCCCACTCCAAAGATTTAACTGCATCCGATTAAAATGTCCCAACGTTTTAATATAAAGCGACATAAATGGCATGATCAATTGAAATCCCATTCCAATGATAAAATTACCAAACCATAATACGTGTAAATTGCGCTTCCATTCAGGTATTTTGGCCGTCATCCTTTCATCCCCTAACTAATTGTAAGTAAAAGCATAACTACCTATTATACGCTCATTTACAGATAATTCTAGCGTTTAGTTTAATGCATTTTGAACTTCTTTTTTAAGTGCGGGAAGAACATCATCAGCAAACCATGGATTATTATGCATCCAAAGTTGATTTCGTGGTGAAGGATGCACTAACGGAAAATATGTAGGCAAATAATCTTGGTATTGATGAACGACATCAGTTAACTTAGCAGAACTTTTTAGTTGGAGATAATGTTTAACTGAATAACTGCCAACTAACATTGTTAATTTAACTTTAGGCATAAGTTCTAATAATTGTGGATGCCATTTGTCCGCAAAGCCTTTTCGTGGTGGAAGATCACCAGACTTACCTTTGCCTGGAAAATAAAAATCCATTGGTAAAACGGCGATTTTGCCTGAATTATAGAATTCATCCCAACTAATTCCCATCCATTCACGCAACCGATCGCCACTTTTATCATTCCAAACCATCATTCTTTCTTGAGCAACTCTCCCAGGTGCTTGACCAACAATTACGATTTGTGCATTTTCGTTTGCAGCGAATAATGGATCGATTCCTGCCTGTGTATAAGTCAGGTTCATTTCGTCTTGCTTAATATCATTAATAATTTTTTTAAATTTAGAATTCATAATCTCACCCCACTAATATAATCATACAACTATAACTTTTTTCTTTTAAAAGCAAAGATTTTAAGCAATGTAACAAAAATGTAATGTATGAATATTTTATGAAAATGGGCTCCTTATTGATATCAAAGGGCTGACGACCTTCAATTAAATTCTTAAGATTTTGGAAGATATTTGACGAGCCATATAAAGAACTTTACAATAAAATATAGGTATATTTTGTTATGTTATTGAATAAATTATGATCTTTTGAATAAACTTTTTCGATTTTTTATTCAGAAGTTCGATTTGTTCTACAGACGTTATAATTTATAGGAGTGAATTTATTTGAAAAACACAGCAAAAAAAGTTGTTGCAGGTACTTTAGGTGCTGCAGGATTATTCTTAGCATCTACAGCAGCTGCTAACGCTGATACAGTTCATCATGTTGCCAAAAACGACACAGTTTGGGCTTTATCAAACAAATATGGAGTATCAATCAAGTCAATCGAACAATTGAACAACATTGACCCTAACACAAACATGATCTATGTTGGTCAAGATTTGAAGATTTCTAACAATGATTCAAAGGCTTCAAATAATAACAACAAGGATACACATTCATACGTTGTTAAGTCTGGTGACTCATTGTGGGCAATCGCTCGTCAATACAACACAACAGTTGACCACTTACGTGAATTAAACGGCTTATCATCAAGCACAATCTACGTAGGTCAATCATTAAAATTAGATGGTCAAGCAGTTGCTAAGACAACTACTACAAAGACTACAACTACAACACAAAAAGCTAGCTCATCAGTTGCTTCAAATGCTTCAAGCCAACAAGCTACAGTTAAGAACTCATCAGCTGTATCATCAAGCTCAGTAAGTCAAGCACCAGTTGCTTCTTCATCATCAGCTTCATCAGTTGTAAGTTCTTCATCAAGTTCAGAAGCTTCAAGCGTAGCATCATCATCAGTTGCTAGCTCAAGTTCAAGTGTTGCTTCATCTTCATCAAGTGAAGTTTCAAGCTCACAACAAGCAGTAATCGCTGCTAACCACACAACATACACAGTACAAAGTGGTGATTCATTATATACAATCGCTCAAGCATACGGTGTATCAGTTGAATCATTACGTGAAGCTAACCCTTCAGTAAGTACTGCATTAATCGCAGGTCAAAAGTTGATCATCAACAACCCAACTAAAGACCCTGTTGCAGAAGCTTCATCAAAGGCAGCCGCAGCTGAATCAAGTCGCCAAGCTTCAATTGCAAGTAGCCAAGCAGCTGAATCAAGCCGTCAAGCTTCAATTGCAAGTAGCCAAGCACAAGCTTCATCAATCGCTGCAGCACAACAAGCTCAACAAACACAACAAGCTTCATCAACACAACAAACAACAAACAACAATACATCAAATAATACAGCTACAAGCCAATCAACTACACAACAAGCAAGTTCTGCTTCAACAAGCAAGACTGGTAACGGTAGTACAGTAGTTGAATTTGCACAATCATTAATTGGTACACCTTACGTATACGGTGGAACAACTCCAAATGGTTTTGACTGCTCAGGCTTCGTACAATACGTATACAGCCACTTTGGTGTAAGTTTACCTCGTACAACTACACAACAAGAAAACTGTGGTACACAAATCTCAGTTTCAGAAGCACAACCTGGTGACTTATACTTCTGGGGTTCAAAAGGTTCTACATACCACGTAGCAATTGCTATTGGTAATGGTCAATACATTGCTGCTCCAGAACCAGGCCAATCAGTTTCTGTTGGTAGCATCAAGTACTTCCAACCATCATTCGCAGTTAGATTATAATTTGATGCATTAAATTATAATGAAATTTAAAAAGCATGAAATCATCGTGAGATTTCATGCTTTTTCTTATGCACAAAAATAACCTCCCCTATCAACTAGAGGAGGTTATTTTTAAATACTGCAAATGATAAAACCATTTTCAGCTAATTTTTCATCTTCACGAATCAAGTTTTGTTGAAGTAATAATTTAGCATTCTTTGGTAGAACAACTTTGATGCTGCCATAGCCAAAGTTAAATAAACAGAATAACTTCTTACCTTCATAATTACGTGTAAAGGCAAAGTAACGATGTTTGTTGCTACTTTGACCCCAATCAAGATCACCATTGTTCAAAATTTCGGCATAATCATGACGCAGAGCAATTAAATCTTGCATGAATAAGAACATTTCAGTTGATTGTTGTTCTTTATCCCAGAGCATTGGAGCACAGTTTTCAGGATATTGATCACCTGTCATCCCTACTTCCGTTCCATACATAATTGATGGAATTCCCTTTTGCAAGAAAGTAAAGGCCATAATTGCACGTGCCAAATCTTCGTTACCGATACATTGGCTTAATAAACGTGGTGTATCAAAGTTATCTAGTTCATTGATCAAGTTTTGGTTAGTTGTGGTTGTATTTTGCATCATTTGATCATTCAATTGTGAAATCATATCAGTAACACGAATTTCACGGTCAATGAAGAAATCTTTAATAATGCGATTAAATGGACTGTTATTAGCACTATCAATGAAATCACGTGACAAATCACCATATGGGAAATATTGATAACGTCCGAGAACTAAGAAATCAGCCTTAATCCCATGCATTTGTTTGGTGAATAAGTTCAAGAATGTTGGGTTGATTTCATCTGCATTTAGAACTTCCCAACCATCAATATCAAAAGTCTCTACCCAATAACGAGCAGTTGCTGAAAGATATTGTTGGACAGTTGGATTTTGTAAGTTCAATTTTGGCATGTGGATATTACCATCAACATTCAAATAGCCTTTTTCAGGATCTTGTCCCTTATCTGGGAGTGTAACTGGAAATTGGCGTACTTTGAACCAACTTGCAAAGCGTGATTGAGGACCAAATCTAAGTACATCTTGCCATTGTAAAGATGCATCACTTAAACGATCGAGTGGGATTTGAACCATCACTTTAATCCCATAAGAATGAGCTTTTTGAACTAATTCACGGAATTTTTCTTTTGATCCAAATAAGTAACTAATGTCATAGAAATCTACTGGATCATTTTTAAAGTTAGAATATGAAGCAAAAATTGGGGATAACTTGATTCCGTTAATTCCTAATTCAGAAATATAACCTAACTTGTCAATAATTCCTTGAAGATCTCCGCCATAGAAATTAGTTGTTGTGGATTTGTCCAAATCCCAACGTGCCTTATCTTTAGGATCTAGGGCTTCATTTCCATCAGCGAACCGATCAATCATAATTTGATACCAGACGGTGTTTTCTGCCCATTTTGGTGTAGTTACTGGGAGAAACATGTTTTGGTAGTATGGGGTGAAGAATGGCGTTGCACTTTGTAAAAAGTCAGCCATGTAGATTCGAACATTAACGGCATCATACAACAACTCACCATCATGATCACCAATTAAATGGAAAACATATTGAGTTCGTTGGCGAACCTTGACTGGAATGATTGCTTCCCAGTAGTCATATAATTCAGTTTTGAAAACTCGTTTCATTCCTTCTACACTAGGACGTTCTAAATCGAAATTATCGATTGTATCATCATTACGTTGTTGATTGATACGATTGAAATTACCATAAATAACTTCAACTTGAGCCACATCATTGTGCTTCGTTTTTAACCGAATTTTGAATTGATTCTTACCAGCTAAATAGGCCATTTCACTTTCTGGTCGATGGTAAATTGCTGATTTTTCCATGTTTAAGCCTCACTTTTACTTAATTATTTTTAGATTTGTGGGTTGGATTGCTTTGATATTTGGATGATTTTCTAAATAGGCAATCAATAATCTTGGTACTTCTGTTTCGTTCTGCTTGATAATCTTATCTGCACTGAAGCAATCGTAATTACCGCCACCAACACCACGATATTGATTCATTGTAACTTTAAGTTCATCAGTATCTTGAACATCTTTGTCATGATATTTGAGTTCAACGACTCGCTTACCCTTTGGTTGAGTTAAATCGAAAGTATAATCGATTCCAGAATAAAAATCATAATTATATAATTGCATCTTAGGGTATGAGAAGTCTTTTGAAACTGTCAAACTACCATCAGGTTGGAGTTCAAAGAAACTGGCACAACGTTCAAGGGCGTTGCGTAAATCTTTACCAGTAATAGCTTCAGTTACCAATGTATTAGGATAAACATAACTGTTCATCACATTGCGAATTGTAACGTCATGTCCTAATCCGGTAACTTCATTATTAAATAAAGCTGTTGCTGCGATATCTGTTCCCATCGCGTCCATTTCAACTTGGTTAACAAACTCTAAATAAGGATGACCATGTAACCGTGCTTCCATTGGATCGTGAATTTCCATATCACCATCAATTGTAGCGATACGTTGATCAAGCCAATCTTGAACATCATGATTCCAATCATATGTTAAGGCGTTCATCCACATTTCATCGCCGGCGTCTGCTACATCAAGCAATTCAGCAGATGAATCCACAACCTTTTTATTATCATCTAAAGTTAATGTGATGCAGCCAACTTTTTCACCACGGAAACCAGGTTGAGTAGTTGGAATCCCATTAACTTTGGCTGCAATTTGACGGTGTTGGTGACCTGTAACAAAAGCATCAATACCTGGAACTTCAGTAATAATTTGATAACCTTCGTTTTCTCCAGTTAATGCTTCGGTAGGTTCACCAGTTTGTAAATCACGTTCAAAACCACCATGATAGGCAACAATTACGACATCAGCTTGTTTGCGGAGTTCTGGAACGTACTTAGCAGCAGCTTCAAAGGCTGGTTCAAATTTCCATCCTTCAATATGCTTAGGTTGCTCCCAATGTGGAATGTATTGAGTGGTTAACCCAAGGACGGCGATTTTAATATTATTTTTTTCGATAATTTTATATGGAGCGTCAATAATGTGACTTGCTGGGTCTTCTTGCATATTGGCGTTCAAAATAGGATACGTGCGATCTGCCAAAGTTGGATTTAAATAATCAGGGCCATAGTTAAATTCATGATTCCCTAAAATTCCGACATCGGCTTGGAGATGATTGACCATGCGTACAAGATCTAGGTTGTAATGCTTTTCATCACGTGTTTGATATGCATAGTCAGTCATTGGAGAACCTTCAACGAAGTCTCCATCTTCAATGTAAATGGCAATATCCCCATCTTTTTCTGCCTGACGTTGTACATCTTCAATTACTGAAGCTGCTTTTAAATAGCCCAATGCGTGATGATCATCCCGAGTACTAAAATTAGTTGGATAAATGTATCCATGAACATCACTCGTTGATAAAATTTTAATCTTCATATTGACACCCCTATCTTAAAACTTTAACACAAAATAATTGTACCTTTTCTTCTATGTAAAAATAAAGCAATTACGCAAAAATTTCTATAATCCTATAAAATAAATTATAAAAAGGCGAAATCTTATAATTTAGAGCGGTTTTACGAATATTAAAATCTTAAAAAAGCTAATTAAAGCCTTTCTGATTATTCAAAAAAACATTGTTGACAACATATACGCTGAAAGATGTTCGGAATATAAAAAAATCAGGCACTAACTGCCTGATTAAATTGCTTAAAATTTGATTGACTATTTAGGGCTAAAAGCGTACCCTATCGTCATAGGATATTTTTATATTACTTCAAATCATATCCTATAACTAACTTACTTACACCTTAGGCTATGTCGTTGATGAGGAACGACATAGCCTTTTTGTGTTATTAATTATATTTTAGCTAAAAAATATTAAATTTCAAGTTTATATCGATTTATATTTATATAATTTTATTTTCTTAAATTATTAAGATAATCTCTTATTTATTCAAATGAATTCTTCAATATCTCCAATAATTCTTCTTGTGGTTCAGTTAATTGATGATTTCGCCGATAGGCAATTGCCATATTGAACACAGGAAAATCTTCTGCATCAACCTCAATCGTATGTAATTGATTATCTGCCTTAGTAACTGCAATTTCAGTTAACAAACCAATTCCAAGATTCTCAGATACTAATTTCTTCAAAATATTAATATTATCAGTTTGCACAATGATTTCTGGTCTGAAATGTCCTAAATGCCCCATTTGTTTCAATGCTTCATTATGAATATAACTTTCATTCTGTGCAATAAACTTTTGGTTCTTTAACTCCGCTAGTGTTACTTTCTTACGTTGATACCATGGATGTTGATCGCCTACAATAATCCGCAATGGAGACTGTGCAAAATTTTCAGTAATTAATTCTTTATCTTCAATTTTTTGAATTGAACCTAATACTGCAATATCTAAATCACCATTCAAAAGCATCTTTCGACAAATATTCGAACCCTTACTAATAATCGTCAACTGACTTAATAAATCATCACGTAATAATTGTGGTGTTGCTAGTGGAAAATAATATGTCCCAATAATTGGTGGTAATCCAAATAAAATTTTATGTTGCTTAGCATGCTCAATATCTTTGCTTGCGAGTTCTAATTCGCTAATAACCGTTTTAGAATGTTCATAGAATTGTTTACCTGCTTCAGTAACGATCAATTCTTTATGCGCTTGATTACGAATAAAAAATTTAGTTTGATATTCTTTTTCTAAACGACGAATCGCCATTGTAATCGTTGGTTGTGAGACGTTAAATTTTTGTGCAACGAGCGAAAAATTTTTAACTTCAACCAATGTATTGAAATATTCTAAATCTCTAATATTCATTTTAAACACCTATATTATCAAATTTATCGTTCTCATATAAACAATATTTATAGTATAGCACTGATTTGACTATAAATATCACTAGCTTTTAAACTTTAAATATAATTATTAAAAATAGAGAGGCGTAAAGATTATGATAAATGGATTAGACATGTTAAGAGATCCTTTTTTAAATAAAGGAACAGCTTTTACAAAAGAAGAACGTGAAAAGTACAACTTAGTTGGAACTTTACCAATTAATATTCAAACAATTGAAGAACAAGCAAAAGAAACTTATGATCATTATCAAGCTAAACCAAATAATTTTGAAAAACGCCAATTCTTAATGGAACTTTTCAATACTAACCGGACATTATTCTACTACTTAATGGATCAACACTTAGTAGAATTCATGCCTGTTGTATATGATCCAGTGATTGCTGACTCAATTGAAAACTACAGTCACGTATTCGTGCAACCACAAGATGCTGCATTTATCTCAATTGATGCTCAAGATGATATTGAAGCTACATTGAAGAATGCTGCTAACGGTCGCGACATTAAATTAATCGTTGTAACTGATGCTGAAGCTATTTTAGGTATCGGTGACTGGGGTACTCAAGGTGTTGACATCTCAATCGGTAAATTAATGGTTTATACAGCTGCATCAGGTATCGATCCTAAGAATGTTTTAGCTGTATCATTAGATGCTGGTACTAACAACGAAGAATTATTAAATGACCCATTGTACTTAGGAAACCACCACGAACGTGTTTATGGTGATGAATACTTCGCAATGGTTGATAAATTTGTTGCTACAAGTCGCAAGTTATTCCCAGAAGTCTTGATTCACTTTGAAGACTTTGGTCGAACAAACGCTGACGTTATCTTAGAAAAATACCAAGATGAAATTCCTGTATTCAACGATGATATTCAAGGTACTGGAATTATCTGCTTAGCTGCTGTGCTTGGTGCTTTAAACATCTCAAAAGAAAAATTAACAGACCAAGTCTTCTTAACATTTGGTGCTGGTACTGCTGGTTGCGGAATTGCCAACATGATGTGTGATGAACTTGTACGTAATGGTTTATCACGTGAAGAAGCTAAGAAGCACTTCTACCTAGTTGACAAACAAGGATTATTATTCGAAGATACAGAGGGTTTGACACAAGCTCAAAAACCATTTGTACGTAAACGTAGTGAATTTGAAAATGCTGATGAATTAACTGATCTTGAAACAATTGTAAAAACAATTCACCCAACAGTTATGATTGGTACTTCAAAACAACCAGGTGCATTTACTGAAACAATCGTGAAGGAAATGGCTGCACATACAGAACGTCCAATTATCTTCCCAATTTCAAATCCAACAAAATTATTGGAAGCAAAAGCTGAAGATATTATCAAGTGGACAGATGGTAAGGCCTTAGTTGCAACTGGTATTCCATCAGCACCTGTTGAATACAATGGTGTAACATATACAATTGGACAAGCCAACAACGCTTTAGTTTACCCTGGGGTTGGTTTCGGTTCAATCGCAGCTAAAGCTAAGATTGTTAACGAAAAAATGTTAGCTGCTGCTGCTCACGCATTAGGTGGAATCGTTGACGCTAGTGAACCTGGTGCTGCTGTTCTTCCTCCAGTTGCTAAATTAACAGAATTCACTCAAACAGTAGCTGAAACAGTTGCTCAAAGTGCAATTGACCAAGGTTTATCTCCTGTATCAGACGCTCACAAAGCTGTTACTGATATGAAATGGGAACCAAAATATTAAGATATTAACGAAATAAGGAGCATATAGGATGGATACATTTTTAACTTCAGTTTCAAGTGTTATCGTGATTGTTTTAATCATGGCACTTGGTTTCATTTTACGTAAGTTTGGTTGGTTCAGCGATTCATTTGCTGGTAACATTTCAAACTTAATCACAAAAATCGCTTTACCTGCATCAATTTTTGTTTCTGTACAAGAACATTTAACACGTGATAGTTTACGTAGTCTTGGTGAAGGTTTAATTTTCCCTGCTTTAGGGGTTATTATTGGCTACTTGATTGCATATTTAGTTGTTAAAGTGCTTAAAGTATGTCCAGGTCGTCGTGGAATCTTAATGAACGCGATCGTTAACGCCAATACAATCTTTATTGGAATGCCACTTAACAACGCTTTATTCGGTGCAAAGGCAATGCCTTACTTCTTGATTTACTACTTGATTAACACTGTTTCAACATGGGCATTTGGAATTTTCTTAATTTACAATGATGACCCTACTGTTGATAAAGCTAACAAGCAAAAGCGTAAATTAAACTGGCAAAAATTATTACCAATGCCATTAGTTGGTTTTGTGGTTGCTATTATTTGGTTATTACTTGGTTTACCAAACGATCAACCAAGTTTTGCTTTCCAAGCATTAAGCTATGTTGGTAACTTAGTAACTCCATTATCATTGATTTACATTGGGATTGTTTTATGCGATGCTGGTTTGAACAACTTCAAATTCGACCGTGATTCAGTATTAGCATTGATGGGACGTTTTGTATTATCACCAGTTGTATTGATCTTATTGATCAAATTTGGTGCTCCAATCTTACACTTTGATTTACCACACTTAATGCAACAAACATTAGTGGTACAATCAGCAACACCAATGCTTGCAGTATTACCTATTTTAGCTGATGAAGCACATGGTGATGTTAAATATGCAACCAATATTGTTGTAATGAGTACGGTATTATTTATCGTAGTTGTTCCAATTTTAATGGGAATCTTGCAATTTATTTAATTTGATAGATAACAAAATAAAAAGACTGATAGCAAAAGCTATCAGTCTTTTTATTTATGTGCATACATAAGAGATTTGTACATATACTAACACAGAAATATGTATGACGCAATTATATATTGCAATTTATTTTCCAAGTCTTTTAAACATTAAATCTAAACTTTTTGTTCTATAATTAAATCATATTATTATGAAAGAAGTTTAACATATGGATGAAGAAGAACCTCTTTCACGTGTTGCACGTGAAAAGAAACCCAAGAAACACCATTTTTGGCGTCGTTTATTATTAATTATTTTAGCTATCATTCTGATTATCGCAGGAATAGGCTTTTTTAATCTTAAAAATACAACTGATAAGATGTACACCAAGTCAGGAGCGGACATGACACGTAACGGAAACAAACTTTTACGTGAACATAAACCAATCTCAATATTAATTCTAGGAACTGATACCGGTGCCTTAGGTCGCCATGACACTGGTCGCACTGATACCATGATGATTATGACTCTTAATCCTGATACAAAGAAAACTACACTTGTCAGCATCCCACGTGACATGGAAGTTAACTTTCCAGATTATCCACAATATTCACCAGCCAAAATTAATTCAGCATATACATATGGTGGCGTAAAAGAAGCTATTAACACCGTTGAACAACACTTCAATATTCCGATTGATTTCTATATCCTAATCAATATGGGTGGACTCGAAAAAGCCATCAATGATGTTGGCGGTGTAGATGTTAAATCTCCATTAACTTTCAGCTATGGTGGCTCGAGTTTTGTTCAAGGAGAAACTCAACATATGAATGGGAAAACCGCTTTAAACTTTGCTCGTATGCGTCATGAGGATCCAATGGGAGACTATGGTCGTCAACAACGTCAACGCTTAGTTATTGAAGCCTTATTAAAGAAATCAATCTCACCATTCACGGTTCTTAATAAGAGTTTCCTTGATTCCATTTCTGACCAAGTAAAAACTGACTTAACTTTAAATGATTTACGCATTTTAGCCTTGTCATATCGTAACGTAAACCAACACTTTGATAGTACCTACGTTCAAGGTGAAAGCCAAGTTATCGATGGTCTCGATTTCCAAGTAGTCAGTCAAACTGAACGTGAACGCATTGCTAACCTAATTTGGAATTCATTAAAGCAATAGATTGATCTGGCATTTGCTATAATGAAAACAGAATCGATGTAACTTCACTCACAAATGAATGGATGTGATCTCATGGTTAAAGAAAAAATTATTTTAGATTGTGATCCTGGACATGACGATGCACTCGCCTTAACAATGGCAGTTGCATCCCCAGAAATTGATTTATTGGCAGTAACAACTTCTGCTGGAAACCAAACCCCGGATAAAACTTTGTATAATGCATTACGCATGTTAACTCTATTAGGTGCAACTGATATTCCAGTCGCAAGTGGTAATCAACGCCCATTAATGCGTCAGTTACAAATCGCTGACTATGTACACGGAGAAACTGGTTTAGATGGAGCTGATTTACCCGAACCAACTTTCAAACCACAACCTCTGCCAGCAGTGGAATTGATTGCTGAAATTTTACGAACGCAAATTGAGCCAATTACTTTAGTAGTAACTGGTCCAATGACAAACATCGCCCTTTTCTTACGCATTCATCCAGAATTGAAAACCAAAATTAAACAAATTGTCTTTATGGGTGGAGCTGCTGGACAAGGAAATGTATTTCCAACCACTGAATTTAACATGGCAGTTGATCCTGAAGCCGCTAAAATCGTTATTAATGAAGGAATTCCATTAGTAATGGCTGGATTAAATGTTACCTTAAAAGCACAAATTCATCCTGAAGATTTAGCAGAAATTGGTAAAATCAATAATCCAGTTGCTCAGGCAATTCATGATCAGATGAATTTCTATGGTGAATGGTATGGCCAAGAACGTTTCCAATTAACTGGAACTCCGGTGCATGACCCATGTACCATTGCCTACTTACTACAACCTGATATCTTTGAAACACATGATGCTTACATTGATGTTGAAACTCAAGGGCAATTAACCGCTGGAGAAACAATCGTTGATTTTGCTGGCTTACTCGAAAAAGAAAATAACGCTAAAGTCTTAATGAATCTTGATCGTACTAAGTTTGTAAAATTAATCATTAACTTACTACAATGTTTCTAATTATTAAAAAAGGTATGGAAAATTCCATACCTTTTTATTTATTCATAAAATTTACCCATATATTCAGCTAATGAATCATCATCATTTTGCAAACGCCAATTTTTAACCTGTTCTTGAGGATGTTTCCCAACATAATAAGAATGCACTTTGCCAAAATTATCAAAGATTTCATCAACTGTATCTGCTGGTGAAAGTGCCATTGCTTGAATCTTAGCACCTAGCTCTCCTTGAGGTTGAGCTTTTAATTCACGTTCAGTGGTTGTTGCTCCTAAAGAAGCGACCATCACATCAACACCTTCTTTTTCGCCTTCGTAAGCCATTGCTTGTGTAAAGGCTTTAACATAAGCTTTTCCAGCTCCATATTCAACGTTATATGGTGAACTTGTCAATGCAGTTAAACTTGAATAATTTAAAATACCACCGCGACCTTGTTCACAGAAAATCCCCATATAATGTTTCATTGCCTGTGTAAAGTTAACTACATTGATGTTCAACATCTTTTTATAATCTTCCCATGAAATATCTTGAACCTTACCAAATTTATGGAATGCAGCGATATAACTTACAAAACCAACATCTAACCGATCAGTCACATCAAATACATCCAATGCAGCATTTTCTTCGCCTAAATCAACTTGAACGGGGATAAAATCAACCGAGAAAGTTTTCCGAAATTCAGCTTCAAATGCATCTAAATTATCTTGGCGATCATTAATGCAAACAATGCTTAGCCCCTTTTCCGCTAACTTCAAGGCAGTTTGTTTGCCTAAGCCCTTTGCACCACCAAATAAAACTGCGTATTTTCCATATTTTCTTTGAAAATCAGTCATTGTCATTGTATCACTCCCTTATTGGTAAGAGTATTTTAATTGTCCTATGGGTACAATTACCTTAACTTGAATGCAATAAAAATGGGCAATCAAGTTATTTTGCCCAGTGATTGATTGGACCAAACTTATGACCAACTGAAATTGGATGTGCAATACATTCATATGTGTATTTAACCGCAATGCGAATTGCATCTTCGACATTGAAGCCCTTAGCCAATTCAGCGACAATACATGCTGATAAAGTATCGCCAGTTCCATTGATATGTTCTGTGTCCACAAAAGGATGACTTAACCAGAATGACTTGCCATTTTCTAGACGAACATAGTCTTTCACAACATCACTTTGGCCATCATGCTTGCCTTTAATTACAATATTTTTAACCCCATCACTTTGTAAAATTTCAGCAGCTTGCATAATGTCTGTTTCATTACTCAATTTAATTTCAGCGATTTTTTCTGTTTCATAAAAATTAGGAGTAATAATATCCGCTAATGGAAGTAAGTTAGTCCGTAATTCATCATAAGCTTCTTCCTCAAGCAACATATTACCGTGTTTAGTAATGATTACAGGATCAACAACTAACTTGCCAAAATCATATTCTTTCAATAACTTAATTACACTTTTGATAGTTGTTAAATCAGCAAGCATCCCTGTTTTTACTGCCCTGATTTTGAAATCTTTAGCTAATACTTCGCACTGTTTAGCAATAAAATCTGGTGCTAAAGTAATGCTATCTTCAATTCCATATGAGTTACCTGCAACACATGCAGTCAACACTGACATTCCGTATACATTACGCGCAAAAAAAGTATTCATATCTGCTTGCATTCCTGCTGAACCATCGCAATCTGATCCAGCAATAGTTAATACCTGTGGAAATTCATTCGTCATCATACTATCTCCTTATTATAGTAATTTTTTTGATACAACTTTATTATAATGTTTTGGAATTGAATACCAAGAAAACTGTTCTTTTCAAATAAAGTATATCAAAATAAATTACATTGTATCCAACACATTATTTCAAAATGTTGCTTATAAAAATGATTTTTGTTAAAATAAAAATATCAAAGAATTTAGATTTCTTTGATAGATGTTGTTCTTGGTTGGGAGGCAATAGCTTTAGTCCAGCCAGCATAATGAATTGTAGTCATTATGGGACTGCCCGTTAACATCAACAAAACTGACACTAATTATTTTGAATAACAAAGTCACAATTTCAAATATATCCACTCATATTACTAACTTGTATAAATAGAACAAATTACAAAGATTAGTGTCAGTTGTTGATGATACATATATGAATAACATTAGTAAATCAAAACATGATTAAAGTATTCAGATAACTCCTTATTAAACAGAGATTGTTCCAACGCAATCTCTGTTTTTTATAAAAAAATAAAGGGATGTTAATGCATCCCTTTTAATTTAACTATTAATTATTTTTACGTAATACAACAAAACCAGCAATTCCTAAAAGGAGACTACCAACAACCATTGAAAGCACATCATTATGACGTTCACCTGTTTGCGGTAAGTTTTGTTGTTCTTTCTGACTAGAATCATTATTTTCAGTTGCAGTTACACTTTCGCTAGCAGAGCTTACAGAACTACTTGATAATACTGAACTCATTGAATTATTCTTTGAATTTGACGTTGATTGCTTAATTACAGTTGCACTCGTTGAGCTGTGCTTACTTGTAGACTTGCTTATCGAACTAGAACTACTACTTTCCATTGATGAACTACTTGGTATTACCGAACTTGATGAACTCGAACTATCTTTTGAACTTGAACTACTACTTTCTATTAATGAACTACTTGGTATTACCGAACTTGATGAGCTCGAACTATCTTTTGAACTTGAGCTACTACTTTCCATTGATGAACTACTTGATATTACTGAACTTGATAAGCTCGAACTATCTTTTGAACTTGAACTACTACTTTCTATTAATGAACTACTTGGTATTACCGAACTTGATGAGCTTGAACTATCTTTTGAACTTGAACTACTACTTTCTGATGATGAGCTACTTGACTCTGAACTTGAAGAACTTGTAGCTGCAATTTTCTTATTCAAAATGATATTGTCACTTGGAAGATTTGAATCGGTAATCGTTCCATCAGTAATCGTAAATTGATATTCCTGATCACTTAATTGATAACCATCAGGAGCAACCGTTTCTTTCAAACGATAAGTTCCATCAGCTAAATTATTAAAGATAATCTCACCATCTGCGTTACTCTTAGTTGTAACGGTTGTCCCAGTTGTTTGATTAATCAATTCAAAACCTGCACCTGCTAAAGCTTCATGTATAGTTTCATCTTGTTTGATTAATGTCAATGTACTACCTTCTAAGCCAGTGATTTCACCAGAACCATTAGATTCAATAATGACATCTTTGCTAGCATTCATATTATTTCCTGGATATGCCATTGTAACGTCATTACTAATAACAGATCCGACTTGAACATCATCACTTACAATTGTACGGTAGTTAATTTGCCATGCTGTACCAGATAATGACCACTCTGGGATTGTTAATACAAAGGCACCCTCTTCTGGATCATCCGTTTCAATTGTTGCTCCTAAACGTGATAAATCATTGATTGTATAATTTTCAGAGTATCCACTTGAAGTTGTAACTGAAAGAATGAAACTGCTCCAATCAACTTTCCCTGCTGGATTAGGATCATCAGTAATTACAATGTTTCCTGTTACTCCTTCAGGAACAGTCCCATTAATAATCCAGTTGATGTTACCATCTTTACCAATAACAGCGGCCTTAGTTAATTTTGCTTTAGAAACATCTGGTTTAGTTTGTGTATCTTCAGTTGTTCCACTATTATCATCTGCTGTAGGGTCATCTTCAATCGTGATTGTAGGCCCATCAATATCAACACCCCAATCAGGACTCACTGGTGCATTTTCACCAGAAAGACTCTTTTCAGCTTGAACATAGAAATTAAAAGAACCCGAAAAACCACTTGTTAGTTGAGTGATTGGTTCATTAAAGGTAATTGTAACTGTATGCCCTTCAACGTGAGCAGTTGCTGCATTTTCAACAACCTTTCCGCCAAATGATGCATTAATTTCATAATTAGCTTTCAACCCATATAAACCACCAGTCGTATCAGTAGCTTCAGGTAAATCCATCACAATTTGTTCACCCGGCTGAACTTTACCATTTCCTTGGAAACTGACGGAAATTTTTAACCGTTGACCATCCTTTACATTTGATACACTACTACTTATGCTCGTAATTTTCACATTTGCACTGTCTTGTGCTTTGGTTGTATTCGCAATAGCTGAGAGTGGATTAATTAACACAGAACAAATCAATGTCATGATTGCTACCAAAGTCATTTTATGGAATTTAAAATTACGTTTATCCAACTTTCCATCTCCTCCCATCGATCTTATTTTATTAGTGGATTAAAAAAGCACGGCTTATCTTAACACCAATCTATAAGCCAATGCAATTTGATCACAAGCGGTCCAACACATTGATATTACTGGGATTAGATGCTATCGTAGTGTTTCTATAAAGGATAATTACTAATAAACTAACAAAAGCTTAATGATTTCTTCGATGATCTTTAAGCTTTTTTAACTGCAAAAAAAGCACAAAGCCTAAATTAAAAGACTTTGTGCTTTGCTTTTTAATTCAAATTCTGATTAAAGTTTTCCAACTAAATCCAAACCTGGCTTCAATGTTTTTTCGCCTGGCTTCCAGTTTACAGGACAAACTTGATCACCATGTTCACGGACGAATTGAGCAGCTTCGAGTGTTCTCAACATTTCATCAGCATTACGACCAATTCCCATGTTATTGATTGTATATGATTGAATAACGCCATCAGGATCAATAATAAATACTCCACGGTATGCTTGACCTGAATCTTCATTCAATACATCAAAGGCACGTGCAAGTTTACCTGCTGGATCAGCTAACATTGGATATTCAATTTTAGCAATTTCAGGTGAGGCATCTTTCCATGCTTTGTGGACAAATTTGGTATCTTCTGAACATGAGTAAATTTCAGCACCTGCTGCCTTGAATTTATCATAAAGTCCTTCAAGAGCTTCAAGTTCTGTTGGACAGATAAATGAAAAATCAGCAGGATAAAAAAGTAAAATGCTCCAGTGACCTAACATATCTTTCTTAGTAACTGTAATTGTGTCATTCTTGTAAAGAGCATCTACCTTAAAATCATCTATTTCTTTCCCAATATAGTTCATAAAAATCACCTCGACTTCATTATAAATGAAATATTATTTTTTTAATACTAATATCGTCTCTCAAGGCCAACTCTATTAAAAACTTTAAAAGTATTATATATCTTTATAAAATTTGTACAAATAAATTATTATATCGTTAGATTTCTTATATATTTTAATTTCCAAATATGATAAATTATAGGTGTATAATATAAAGTTATTTTTGAGGAGGATTTTCATATAGATTGAAATCGAAATTTTATCAAATGACAGCCCAGGAAGTTATGCAACAATTAGGAACTACTTCCCAAGGACTTACAAGTCAGGAAGCACAACAACGTCAACAAAAAGACGGTAAAAATGTACTTCAGGCGAAAAAACATACAACCTTATTGCAAAAATTCATTTCTCAATTCAAAGATTTGATGATCGTCATCTTGATTGTCGCTGCCATCGTTGCGATGCTTGCTGGCGAAGTTTCAGATGCATTGATCATCTTAGTTGTTATTCTATTAAATGCCCTCTTCGGCGTTTTCCAAGAAGCCAAAGCAGAAAATGCGATTGACGCCCTTCAAGAGATGACAACACCAACTTCGCGAGTTCGTCGCAATGGAACAGTGATTCAGATCAAAAGTGAAGATCTTGTTCCTGGTGATATCGTCTTGCTTGAAGCCGGTGATATTGTTCCTGCTGATGTCCGTTTTATCTCTAGTCAAAACCTAAAAATTGAAGAAGCCGCGTTAACAGGTGAATCAGTCCCTGTTGAAAAAAATACCCAAGTAATTGAAGAAGATAACCCACCATTGGGAGAGCAACACAACCTTGGTTTCATGAACACCAGTGTTACTTATGGAACGGCAGAGGCAGTTGTAACCTCAATTGGAATGAAAACTCAAGTGGGACACATTGCTTCAATGCTTAACGATGTGGATAACGCCTTAACTCCATTACAAAAGAACATTACTCATTTAAGTAAAGTTTTAAGTGTATTGATTTTAGTAATTGCGATTATCATTCTTGTCTTTGGAATCATTACTGGTCGTGAATCAGTCTTAGATATGTTGCTAACAGCAATCTCACTTGCAGTAGCCGCAATTCCAGAAGGATTACCTGCAATTGTTACTATCACCTTAGCACTGGGAACACAAAAAATGGCTAAACGCCAAGCACTTGTGCGGAAACTCCCTGCAGTTGAAACTCTTGGTGCTACTGAAATCATCGCTTCTGATAAAACAGGAACATTGACGCAAAACAAAATGACTGTTGAAAAATTCTATCAAAACGGTCAGTTAATTGATGCTCAAGATTTCAAAGCAGATATGACTGCTAAATTGCCAGAAATCATGATTTTAGCTAACGATAGCCAACAAACTCCAGATGGACTTGTCGGTGATCCAACTGAAACAGCATTGATTCAATACTTCTATGATCATCATGATAAAGTTGCTACTGTTGAGAATCACTTCAAACGAGTGGGTTCAATTCCATTTGATTCAGAACGTAAATTAATGTCGGCAATCGTTAAAGATCGCGATGACCAATGTTACGTAATGACTAAAGGAGCAGTTGATGAATTGCTTCAACGTGTAACTAAAATCTTAGATCATGGTCAAGTACGTGAATTTACCGCAGATGATAAAGCAAAAATTTTAGCAGTAAACAAACAACTTGCGAGTGAAGCTCTACGTGTTCTAAGTTATGCTTACCGGCCATTAACAAGTGTAGATGCTGATTTCACTTCTGAAAACTACGAAAAAGATTTAATTTTTGTAGGATTAACAGGGATGATAGATCCACAACGTCCAGAAGTCGCTGCCGCAGTCAAAGAAGCTAAAGAAGCTGGAATTCGTCCATTAATGATTACTGGAGACCACAAAGATACTGCACGTGCAATCGCTATTCGTTTAGGGATTATTGCTCCTGATGATACACAAGGTGTCATCACAGGACATGAACTTGATCAGATGTCAGACAAAGAGTTACGCAAAAACATTACTAAATACTCTGTCTTTGCACGAGTTGCACCCGAACATAAAGTAAGAATCGTTAAAGCTTGGCAATCACATGGGAAGATTGTTGCGATGACTGGTGACGGTGTCAATGATGCTCCAGCCCTTAAAACCGCTGATATCGGTGTCGGAATGGGAATTACCGGAACTGAAGTTTCTAAAAATGCATCTGATATTGTCTTAGCTGATGATAACTTTGCAACAATCATCGTAGCGGTTAAGGAAGGTCGTAAAGTCTTTGCTAACATCCAGAAAGCAATTCAATACTTACTTTCTGCTAACTTAGGTGAAGTCTTAACGCTTTCGATGATGACATTCCTTGGATGGACAATTTTTGCTCCAGTCCAAATTTTATGGATCAACCTAGTAACCGATACTTTCCCTGCAATTGCTTTAGGAGTTGAACCAAGTGAGAAAGGCGTCATGAAACGCAAGCCACGTGGCAAAAATTCAACTTTCCTATCCAACGGTGTTGGTTCAAGTATCATTTATCAAGGAATCCTTGAAGGTTTGATTACACTTGGCGTTTACTGGTATGCGTTACATTTCCCATTCCATCACACAAGCGCTGCAATTCATGCCGATGCGTTAACGATGGCATATGTAACGTTAGGATTATTACAACTCTTCCATGCATTTAACTGTAAGTCATTACATGGAACGATTTTCAACCGTAACATTTTCAACAACAAGTTCTTTAACTGGTCAATCCTAGTTTCAGCATTATTACTAGCTGCAACGATCTTTATTCCAGGATTTAACCAAACATTCCATGTTACTCAATTAGCAGCTCAACAATGGATTGTGGTTCTCATTGCTGGAATCTTATTAGTAACAATTGTTGAAATTGTCAAATTAATTCAACGTAAAACAGTTGCTAAAAATGGCTAATTAAATATTTAAGAGCAAGTCAAATTGACTTGCTTTTTTGCTGTCTTTTAAGAGTATAATTTTATATATAAATAAAAGAGGGATTGATATGAAAAAAAGGATTGGATTAATTTTAACCTGGATGGCGGTAATTGGTTTAACTGGTTGTCAATCAACAACTCAACACCATGACAGTAAGCCTCAAACAGAACGTTCAAGTGCTAGAAGCGTGCATTCAAAGAAAACTAGTCAATTTAATGAAGAAAGTAGTACTGAACAAAATACAGAACCGGTTGATGCTGATTCTATTGAGACAACAAAGAGTGTAACTGCAATAACTGAAAGTAGCAGTTCAACGACTGCAAGTTCAAATTCATCAACTGCTGTTAAAATCAATAATGCAACTGAAGCAGAAAATTACTTAAAACAACAACTTGGTTATGGTAATAATAGTGATGTTGTCCCGGGAAATGATCCTGCATATAATGGCACTGACCAAAATGGACAATACTATACCGTTTCATTAGTTTCAATGTCTGATAAACTCCATGGGAAAACTGGTTCTATGGGAATTTATCGTGTATATGAAGATGGCACAATTGTTCATGTAGCACAATAAAAAAGAGATTAGCAATTGCTAATCTCTTTTTTGAATTACACAGCAACTAAAACTGTTAATACAGCTTCGTAATAGTTGTTACGTGAAATTGGTTCCATTAAGATGAATTTTTCTTGTTCAAAAAGTTTGTCATATTGTTTCTTATTGCAGATGGCAGCAAATAAGATTGGAGCACCGAAAGTTCTTGATTGATGACGATCGATGATTTTTCCATTCAAGTAATAACCGGCATAGATACGGTTTTTAGAAAGGAAATAATCCATCATCTTATTCAAGATAGCTTTAGATTCTTCATCTTCTGCACGTGCTAAGTTATAAGGAACACGACAAGCATTGTAATAATATTCACCGTCATATTTTGAAGCAACAGTATTAGGACCAACTGGTTTAGCTGAATCTTCTGTTACCCAGGCAAAGTCTGGTACTAATCCAGATTTATGTTGGTCGCTAAGTTGTTTTAGATGACCTAACATTGATGCTTTTACTTCTAACCAACGTTTATCATGTGTAGTGTGGTAGAATGCATCAAATTGAACTGGCATAACATCTGAAGTTCTAATCATGTTATAGTACTTAGAATCTTTACCTGCCCAGTTACCAACGGTTAGGATTTTTAATTCATCATTATAGTTATATTTAAAAATATCATTTAGAATGGCTTTAGCTTCGCCGAGATATTTATCTTTTGAATCAGGCCAAGCCTTAGCTGCTTGAATCAAAGCATAAGCAATATAGATGTCACCATCAGTAGCGTTATTCTTTTCATCTTTGATTTTGTTTTTGTAAATTATTTGTTTCCATGACATTAAAGCAGTTGAATCCATGCGGTGATTAAGGTAATAGTTGTTGAGTTTCTCAAATTCTTGTTGCGAAACCTTTCCCTTCTTACCTTCAAGAGCGCATATCAACATCCCATATCCGTGTCCCTCGGAAATTGAAACTGGATGTTTAGCTTTGGGTTGAGAGTCAATATATGCACTCTTCCCATGATCTGTTTCTTTAATGTATGTATGTTCCCACTGTTCATAGTAACTCGTACTAAGTTGTCTTTGACTACTACTTCTTAAATACAAAATACTTAAAACTAATACTACTATCGTAATAAATGGTAGGATAATTAGTCGATTGTATGATTTTTTCAATCCTAAAACCTCCCATGTCAATCATTAAATCGTTTCATCTTGACCCACTTGGTTCCGTCTCTTCGTAAAATCTTATCTAGAATTACTGAACTTAAAGCATCGACGGAAATGATAATGAATAATTGAGAGTAAGTGAAATATCCAGCAAGTGCAATCCAGACTTGTTGTGCCGTTGCTTGTCCCATTTGCGTCGACATCGCAATATTAACTTGGATAAGATAGAGTAAAATCATCAATAACCAGTTAAATAACAGGATTTGCACTAAATAGATATTACGTTCACCAAATGTAAATGGTAATTGAATTCCTGGCATGAATGCTTCTAAGCCCATGCAGACAATATTAGATAAGAAAACAAAGTCTGATAGAATAATTGCTAAGTTAAAGGCAAAGAATGTACATGCATAATAGAATGTTTCTAATTTAACTCGCCAGTTACTATTATCGAATAAATGCTTAAAGTTTGAGATAACTACTTGATAGTTACCTTTAGCCCATCGTTTCCGTTGCATCATATAGGCTTTGAGTGTTTCCGGTTCTTGTTGGAAGGCTTCAGAGTTAAAGGCTAACGCGATTAATTTCCCACTTTGCATAATCTTGAAGGAAATATCTGTATCTTCAGTTAGCGCCCCTTTTGACCAACCACCGATGCTTTTAACAAATTTTGTTTGAATAATAAAGTTTGTTCCTGGAATCCGGCCAATTTTGAATAAGTGCCATAAACCAACGTGTTGGATTCTTTGAGTAACAACAATTTCCTGATTGATACATTTTGTAAGGAAATTTTGTTTAGCATTCCGTGTCTTGTTACGTCCAAAGACAGCCACGTGGCGTTCCGGATTCTCTAAGGCTTTTTCAACTAAGAAGTGTAAGGCATTTTCTTCTGGCATCGCATCAGCATCATATATACAAAGGTATTCACCTTTAGCACGTGCCATAGCTTCATTTAAAACTCCCGCCTTACTTCCTGTCCCATGACGATTAATTACAGTGACATCACGGCCTTGATATTGTGGTTGACCAACAACCTCTTGCATTACTTGATAAGTATTATCTTCACAGTTATCAGCGTATAATAACAACTCGATTTTATCTGCTGGATAATTCAAGTTTAAGATGGCTTCAACCGTTGGCTTAATAACAACATCTTCGTTATGGGCAGGAACAATAATAGTTACTTTAGGATATCGTTTTAATGGTTTGATTTCGGTAACTTTCTTACTTTGCTTTAACCAAAAGTGTGTTGCAGAACAAACGACAACCAACGCCATGAACAACGAAATCCAAATCGCTATCAAAGTAGTGATCATTAGTATTTCACTTGTCATTGTTTTGTGTTTTCACCTTTCTATTTGTTGTCCTAAAGTTTCGAAGAACATTAACGTAAATCTTAATCATTGCGATTGTTAGAATGAAGGCAACGATTGCAAAAGTCGATGTAATAAATAATGAAATATAGTAAAAATATACAAGCATTGCTACTTCTCCTATTGATATTCACGAATAATTTCCATTTCATGTTCACGCACTAATTTTTTCGTTAATTGTTTAAAGTCTTTGTACTTGTCAACATTTTCATTAGTGATAATTAAGTCTGAACATTGGAATTGAATTTTAGTTTCACTTTCATCTGTATGGAAAGCAGTCTTTTCCATGGTTTCCATACTACGTTCATTTAGTTTATTTAACACAATTTTTGAGTTGATTGAACCGAGCACAAGGAAATATCCTTCTTCCAAATAAAACACTCTTTCACTTGGAACACGGGTATTTCGAAGTTGTTGTCCGATTTTCTTCAAAACTGTGGCTGTTTCATCAGCGTCAATTTGATGATATTGTTCACTGTGTGACCAGTAAATCAAAGTAGCACTGAATTCAGCCGCAGGAATCTTAGTTTGTTTTAAAAAATCAATACACTTGTTATAGAAGTCCTCGGCTTCTTGAGTATTCCATAAGTTTGTAGTAACATCACGTTCATTGGAATATTTGATAATTTGGTCTTTACTTAATTTTGCACTTGCAATACTACCCGCACGAATTTTAATCAATGATGATAACCCCAACATCAATGGAAGTGCGATGACTACAATTGTTCTCTCCCAAATTGGTATTAAAATATATCCAATAATGACCATAAATACACCAATAATAAATGAAAAAATAATTAGCCAAGTAGTTAGGATACTAGGTAAAAATAGTCCTACTATTGAACCAACTAAACACAATGCTGCCATTGGGTAAAAAATATTAATTGGCATATCAATGCTTCCAACTAAAAGTAAGATAATGATTGCAATTAACAATGCAATTGCTCGTTCTAAAGATAAACGATACTTTCTTCGCATATCTATATCCTCCTCATAAATATTTCCAACCTTTTACATTTTACTCGGATAAGTAACCATTTTAACCAAATTAATATCCGATTTAAAGTTTTTTAAACTTATCTTAATAAATATTTTTAAATAATAATAAGAAAGTTAAATAAATCACGAACTATATTAATTTAAATTTAAATAGTTATCTTTAAATTATTTTTAGATAAATACTTTTCTTATTCTTGAGCCAAAAAAAGAAGAGGTAGTTTTTTGAGCTATCTCTTCTTTTAGGATCAATAGGTACCATTAAAAAAAGAAAATTTTATAAAACAGTCATTTGATGACTATGTTATCTATCATAACGCATCAATATTGATATCAAATTAAAATGATTTTGCAAAATCTAAAAATATTGTAAAAAACTTAATCATTTTGTAAAAAAGGCTTTTCTAATGCAGAAAATCATGGGGATTTTGAACTAATTCCGCTATATTAACTTTTTCTACATTATCTTTATTAGATTCTTTTATTTCAATAGCTTTACTTTCACATTCATTTTTTCCAATTACAGCATAATACTTTGCATTTTTTCTAATTGCCTCTTTAATTTGAGTTTTTACTTTACTATTTATATATGATTTTTCAGCATAAATTCCTTTTTTTCGTAATTTGTCTACTATTATGAATGCTAAATTATCACCTAAACTATCTGCAGATACTAAAAATAAATCGATCTTATTATTGGTTATAAAATCAGGATTTTCTTCATTTAAGAGTAAAATTAACCGTTCAACTCCCATTCCAAAACCAATACCACCTTCATCTGGACCACCTAATTGTGAAATTAGCCCATTATACCGTCCACCAGCACAAACAGTAGTGTATTTATTTCCGAAGGCATTAGAATCTGACATTATTTCAAAAATAGTATGTGTATAATAATCAAGTCCTCGTACCATTCGATAATCAACTTCAAACGTAATATTTAGTTCTGTAAGTAATTCTTTTACTTTTTCAAAATAATCAGCCGAATATTCATTTAAATAGTCAAGTATAGAAGGCGCATTTTTTATTATTTCTTGATCCTTCTCATCTTTACTATCTAGTACCCGCAAAGGATTTTTGTATAAACGACTTTGTGAATCTTCACTTAGCTCATTAAAGTAAGGTTCAAGATAGTTAATCAATGCTTTACGATAGTTATCTCTTGATTCACTATCGCCCAAAGAATTTATTACTAATTTGATATTTTTAATGCCTAACTTCTTAAATAAATTCATTGCCATTGAAATTACTTCTACATCTACTTGTGGTGATTCTGTATTTAAAGCTTCTACTCCAATTTGATTAAACTGACGTTGTCTTCCAGATTGTGGTCTCTCATATCTAAACATTGGTCCCATATAATAAACTTTGTATGGTTTTGAATATTCTGGGCCATATAATTTATTTTCTACATATGCTCTTACAGTTCCTGCCGTCCCCTCTGGCCTTAAAGCAATATGGCGATTACCTTTATCATTAAAATCATACATCTCTTTTGTAACAATATCTGATGTATCTCCTACATTTCTAGCAAAAACGTTATAATCTTCAAAAATTGGAGTTCGAATTCCATGATAACCATATAAATGAAAGGTTTCTCTTGCATTAAGCTCAATTTTCTCCCATATTTCTGATTGCCCAGGTAAAATGTCAACAGTTCCTTTTGGTTTTTGATATTCCATGTTTTTTCTTCCTTTCTAAATTTATAAAAAAACGCCCTCAAAAGTATTTATAAATACTTTTGAGGGCGTTATAAACGAACGCTGTCCCACCTCATTTTGTAATAACCTCACGATTATTACCTCATTAAGATAGTCTAACTAACTTATAGATGATAACGCATCTCTGCGGAACAAACTAATCGTTTAATACTTTCATTTGAACAATTCACAAGCGTGTAACGTACTAAATCCCACTTCTCATCAAATTGTGGATCTCTGTCATTTACAATAGATACTTTTTACTTGCTCACTATTTTTATTTTCCTGCTTTGGGATAAACTGGATTACAATCATCATATTCATAATGACTTATAAATCCACTTTGCATATATCGTCTTAATTTATCGATTTCTTCAGCATGATCCAAATCTAATAATTGTGGAAATTCACCACGAATAGTATTATCATAGCCTGCTTCATTAATTTTTCCAGGCATTAGTTCTTGTTTAAAATCAAAAACTCTTCCTTTGATAATATTAGTAAAATTCCAAATCTCACCATTATCAAATTTGATTTTTAATTTTCCATTTGGAACACCACTTATAAAATCAACATCAACTATATGTTCCCTTTTCTTATTTTGCAAGATGTTAGCTTTAATTAAATAAATTTTATTTCTACCAATAGCACACAAAATTTGCTTATTATTTTCTACATCAACTATTACTTGATTAATTTTATCTGGTATCTCTTGTAATATCCTATTACCATTCATATACAATACCTCAAAAATTAATATTTAACATTATATTTCTTTATAAGTGATTCATATTGCATTTTATCAAGCCATTCAGGCAAGGATAGTTGTTCCATAATTTCCATATCTTTATCTGGTGTCAAAATTGAACCATTTGGAATAGAATCAACTGGTAAGGAGAAGTATGGTCCTACTGTTATTGCATTTCCAATTTGTCCTGGTTTCATCATTGTATGTGCAAAACCAATCCATGAGCTTTCGAATGAAGTTTCTGCATCCGCTCCACATTCAGCAATAGATTTAGCAATGGCATTTCTTCTACCATCTAAGAATTCTAACAATTCATCTTCATTTGGAGTTTCCCATACTCCTGCATCTTCAATAAACATGCTTGAATTCTTTTCTGGATCTTTAGCAAAAGAAATAGCAATTGCTGACCAAACTCCATAACCTTGTCCAGGTTTTAATGGTTGATCTTCCTTAGGACGTTCTGCTGTAACACCTTTATTAGCACATACAATAAAACTTCCTGGAGCAGGATAATGACGTCTTTCCTTTTCTACTCCAAAATATTCTACTAATGCATCTTGAAGTGGTTTTGCATCATAAATTGGTAAACTACTACCATCCCATTGTTTAACTGTAAATAATGGTTTAGCAGAATCCACCTCTGGATTTCTTAAAATATCATATCCAATTACATGGCCTTGTGGTCCTGTAAAACTTGAAGCTGTAGTCATATTTATTTGACCAATATATGCATTTTTAGTTTCAGCACGATCATATGAGACGATTCCATCTAAGACATCATCGCCTGATTTGTCTCGTACACCTGCATCAACCTTTAATCCTGTTACATAACCATTACCAATGTTTCCAGGTTCCATATATCCACGTGAATATTTTGTATATGGACTAATTGCAATTCTATCAATTCCTTGTTTGTTTAATGTTAAATCTATTTTAGCCATTTTAAAGACCCCCCACATTTTTATTAAAAGATATAAATTATTTTCTCCCTACTTATATTATATTCCTTAAGAAAACGTTTTCAACATTATTTTATTAGAACAAAAAATCCGATTATAGCAACGATTACAATAATAATCGCAAATATTAGCTCCCCAATATTAAAGATTTTTTTCTCATGTTGTTCTTTTCTTGCCCAAATATATACTGGAATTCCGATAGCATATACGATGAATGAAATTGCAATATATTTAATTCCTGCAGCTAACCCCATAATCACTGTATATAAAAATGCTAAAATTCCAATAATTAATCCGTTAACACGTTTATGCTTTGTATTATCTGGGAATAAATCTTTCTTAGCACCAATTTTAATTAAGTACATTGCACTTACCATATATGGTGCGACCGTCATTGTACCTGTAATAGTTAATAACATTTGATATGCATTATTATCAAAATGAGCAAAGATAATGATAATTTGCATAATTACAGTAGCTACAAGTACAGATACAATTGGGACATTTCTTTTTGATTTTTTAGCAAATATTTGTGGAAATGCATGATCTTCTTCAGCAGCATGTTGTGGTAATTCTGATAACATTTGAACCCATGAAATCCAACTTGAAAATACCGCAACTAACAAGCCAAATGTAATTAGGTCACGTCCCAAATTGTTATGCCATAATGAAGTTAAAATATATGCTGTTGATGGTGATGTCATATTTGCTAATTGGCCATATGAATATGCACCTAATGATAAAATTCCTGTTAAAGCAAATAATGCTAAACAAATAATAAATCCAATTACTGTTGCCTTTGGAACTTGTTTAGGATCTCTTGCTTTCCCAGACATAACAACTGCTCCTTCAATACCACCAAATAGCCATAATGTGATCATCATTGTATTGAGTAATTGTGAAGTGACACTTCCTAATGGTTTATCACTTACAGAACTTACTGCATGTGTAGCAGTAGCATTTAAAGTAAAAGTATGTGGATTAAAATGTACAGCAACAGTTGCTAGAAAAATAACCATAACAGATAACATAATTGCAGTTGCAACTTTTTGTACTGTACTTGAAACTTCAACTCCGCGTAAAACTAATGCAGTTATTAACCATGTAATAATTGATGCTCCAATTACTGAAGGCCAATTACTACCACCGGTAAATGTACCTGGGAAGAAGTAGTCAAGTGTACTCATTACTAATACCGCATAAGCAACATTAGCAAAACATTCACAAACAAAATATCCCCATGCTGTAAAGAAACCAACAAATGGACCAAAACCAACTTCCCCATATTTGTATAGTCCGGCTTTTAATTCAGGATGAACATCACTTAAGATTACAAACATTTCAGCAATAAACCATATTCCAATTCCTGTAGTGATCCATGCTAAAACTTGGGCATCTAGTCCTGCAACCTGTGACATGTTTTTTGGTAAATCAAAAACCCCACTACCAACCATTGCACTAACTGCTAATGCAATTAAACCAATTAAGCCTAATTTACCAGCATCTTTTTTAGTTGTTGCTTTGTCATTCATTTAAATGACTCCCTTTCCTAAAATTAGGAGAAAACAAAATATCTCTTTCAATTTTTATTATAAAATGTTTTATTTTATTAAAATAATTTATACTCTTTTTTGCCAAGAAAATTTGCATCGTGCAATATATATTAATCACGGAAACAATACTAATTAAATTTAATATTTGTTAATGATATGGAATAAAGCATAGTATACTTTAAAATTTTTTTGTATTATAGGAATTGACTGAAAAATTGAGGTGAAGTTAGTTGATTAAAAAGATATTTAAAAATTATGGACATTATATTTATTTATACATTTTTTCATGTTTTGCATTATTACTATGCTCACACTTTTCTCCGTTATATAAATATAATTTTTCTGAAGATCCTTCGATTTATCTAACAATTGGACGAGGCATTATGCATGGACTAATTCCTTATAAAGATTTATTGGATATCAAAGGTCCTATAATTTTCTTTTTATATGCAATTTTTTCTCCAATTAAAATTGGAACAAATTATTTTGGAATTTTTATTTTAGAAACTATTGCTTTATGGATCAGTGTTACATTTATTTATAAAACTATTTTATTAGTTTCAAAATCTAAAAATTGGTCTTTAATTCTCACATTAATTTATCCCTTTATTTTATTAAATTATGATTCATTTATGAATGGTGGAGAAGCAGAAGAATTTATCCTTTCATTTATTTTTATTTTAATTTATTTAACTTTTAAGATTATCAATAATAATTATAAAGCAACAAAAAAACAATATTTATTTTTAGGATTTTCTGTAGGATTTGTTTTTTGGATTAAATACACATGTTTAGGTGCCTGGCTTGCATTTTATCTATGCAATTTTTTCATTTTAATAAAACAAAAAGATTATATAGAAATTAAAAAAATGATTTATTATAGTCTTTTAGGATTTATGTTCCCTACTGCTTTTGTTTTTGGTTATTTTCTTATTAATCATGCATTTAACGATCTCGTTTGGGGATATTTTGGATGGAACTACTTATATGGCGGATTATCTAATGAAACTTTTCTAAAACATTTATTTTTTATTATTTCTCATAGTTTAGTACCATTTTTAAGACAAAATATAATTATATGGCTTTTAGTGATTTTAATTCCATATATACTCATTTTCAGTTCAAGTCTAGTAAAACAAACTAACGCAAAATTAGTTCTTTTATCTATGATTTTCTGCAATATGGCTGTTGAAACTATTGCTGGAATAATGTATTCTTATTATCAATTACTTGCTATTCCTTTTGTAGTGCTTTCTTTATCTTGGCTTGCAATAAAATTAAAAGATTATAGAATAAAAACTAGTTTTTTAATTCCAATTGTATCATTTTTTACTTTTTTAGGAATTATAACAGAAAATCCTAGTATTTTTAATTCTAATTTATTTGGTTATACTCCATATCAAGTAAGATTTGCTAATTTAATGAAAAAAAATCCAAAAAATGTTTCTGTCTTAGATTTTAATGAGTTAGATAGTGGTTGGTACAACTATTTAGGCATTATGCCTCCAACTAAATATTTTAATAAAATGAATATGCACCATGATGGTGAATATAGGCCTTTTATTAATGCACAATTAAATATTATAAAAAAAAGAAAAGTTAAATATGTAATTTGTATTGATTCAAATTATAAAAATGCAAATAAATGGAATAAGGTTGTTTATAAAAACTATAGATTAATTGATGAACAAAAAATTAATGACCAATATATTAATAAATATTTACTTTTAGAAAGAAAATAAAAAGACGAGACAAAATGTCTCGTCTTTTTATTATACTTTCCTATGCATTTTCATTCATATCTTCTGAAAATAAGACTTCTTCAGTTGTATCTACATAACTAGCTGAAACTGGTTTAGCGTAAATTGCTTCGCCGTTCTTATTTGCAAAAATTCCTAATTCTGCAATTTGATTCATTGCTTCTTTAATTACATCAACATCTAATTCATCTTTCACATATTTTAATTGTAAATGATGTGTTGTGTTCTTTGTTGCTGAGCGAAATCCTAAATCTAATTTTTTCATATTCTAATTCCTCCAATTATTTTATAACTAACTTACCTTTTATCTCTGCTTATGCTTCTGTTTTGATTGTTTCAGCACGACTTACAACCACTTGCATCACTGGTTCGCCAGTAAGATTACCGATAACTTCTGCAAATTGTGAGATTTGATCATCCGTTGCTTGTTCATTCAATCCATTAAATGAGCGTTTACGTTCATCCCCATTTGCCATTTCTTGTACTACACTAATTGATGTTTTCTTCCATTCTACTGTCATTTTTAAATTCCTCCATTTTAAGATTTGCAAAGTCTGCTAGTTAATTTAATTGAACGTCTTCATTTATTAACTACATCACTTTCAAAATCTTGTTTTCTTTTGAATTTCTATTTTGTAAGCTTACATAATATATAAACGAAATTAGTGTTTAATGTGTAAACCTAAATTATGATTTATTTTCAAAAATTCGTAATAACTTATTTCGAAGGCGTTTGCGATGCTGATAAATCGTTGTTCGTGAGACATTTAATTGCCGTGCAATTTCAGTAACATTCTTTCCTGCAAGATATTGTTTAATAATTAACCACTCATTGTGATTACACGCTTCACGGATTTCTTCAATAAGTTCTTTCTCTTCAATCAATTCCTGTAAATCTAACTTATCTAGAGTAAATTCAAACTCACTATCATTATCATCTGGATTGCATTGATGATCTTGGTGATACTTATTTTGACGTAAACGATCTAATAGTCCTCAATAAATCTTTGAAAAATAAAAATTAAAATTATTGGTATCGCAATGCTGATTTTTTTGATACGCTTCTATATATAACAATCGTGCTTCTGATATAAAATCATCATATTGCGGATGGCTACGCGTAATATGTAATTTTTTCAATACAGCGTAAATCACAACCTCATTGTCTAATAGTTCTGCAAAGCCTGCTTGGGCATTTTCTTTAGTTATTTTTTCCATTCAAATCATCTTTCTGAAATCATTTCAACTTGGCCAAGATGATATTTAAAGCATAAAAAATAAATTTAATTTATAAAATGGGCAAAAATTGCGTATTTATATATAGAGGGGTAATTCCTATGTTCAATCCCTTGATACTATCACTTTCCTTTATAGGTCAAGTGATGGAAAATACTAAATATTTTTTATAAAGGAGTGTTTTTTATGCTTATAGATGAGCAAAAAGATGCAATTTTGGTCCATCATTCACTAATCGATTTCAAAAAGGTGGTTTATGTTGAACCTTGTCAATCTAATGATCCTAACAAAAATACTTTAATTGTTATGGATAACGGTCAGCATTACATATCTGACTTGAAAATGAATAAATTTCTACATGATTACTTCAGTAACCATACACTGCCACCTGTACTTATTCATTCAATCAAATGGATGTTATATGAAAATTCAACAGTTCAAATGCCTGTAATTGGTAAAAATACACTGATTTGTTTCATGCAAGGGAATTCGCATCATTCAAATTCACCAATTTTATTTCTTAACCAAATTAAAGAAATCCATATGTTGGATGATTCAACTGCATTAGCTGTTACACATAATGAGCTAAAGTTAAAATTTAATACTAATCCTTATGTTCTGATAAGAAATGCCCAAAAAGCATGGTCAACTTATCATACTTTAAATAAATTGATAAAAGATTTACAAACTAAATATCTTACACTCGAAATTCCTTCACATAAATGTAAGCACCTTAAAGAAGACGCACGTTCATGGATTAAGAGTTTTATCCACACAATTTTACATTTTACTTTTCTCAATCAAGGATATTCTCAAATTGAAATTTCCCGGGAAATTAAATTTTTAGGTAAGATTTTCAAACGTAATAACAGCAAAGGACATATGTAGATAAAAAAATAAGCTTTCAAATTACTAATAATGTAATTGAAAGCTTATTTTTTATACTGTCTCTAATTGTCTTTTCTTCATAAAGAAACCGATAATAATTGTAATTACTGGAACTAGCAATGGGAAGAATGCATATGGAATATATTTCATTGCATCAATTTGTAATGCTCCGGCAATAAAGGTTCCACTAACGCCCCATGGAACAATCGCATTAACAGCTGCTCCAGCATCATTCAATGTTCGTGTTAAATATTGATGTGGAAGATTTTGCTTTAAGTATGAAGTTTCAAATGCTTGCCCAGGTAAGATAATTGAGAGATATTGCTCTCCTACTAAAAAATTAACTCCAATACAACTTAAAGCAGTTAAACAAATCAAACTTCCTGGTCGATTAACGGTTGCGGATAAATGATTGATAATTGTTCCGATAATATCAAATTTAATGAGCAGGCCTCCAAGAGCTAATGCCAGAATAATCAATGCTGCAGATGAAAGCATACTTGAAATGCCACCTTTTGAAAATAACGTATCAAGCATTTTATTATGTGTATGTGTTACATAACCATTCATAATGTAATCTGCAATTGTGGCTAAGGAAGTATGTGGATTGTGAATAAAACCAACTAAAACACCTAATGCAGACCCTGCAATTAGTGAAGGTACTGCTGGAACTTTCATCCATGCTAATACCAATAATAAAATGATTGGTAAAATTGCCCAGAATGAAATCCAAAAGTGTTGTTGAATTTGTGTCATCATTTTAGCTACAGCGGTTAACTGAACATTTTTAGTACCTAACCCACATACAAAGTACATAAATAATACAATTAAAAATGCAGGCATATCAGTAAATAAAAGTGATTTAATATGATCATATAGATCAATTCCACCAATTCCAGCAGCTAAATTAGTTGTTCCAGATAATGGGGATACATTAGCCCCAAAGAATGCTCCAGAAACGATTGCTCCAACTGTTAATGCAGGATTGATATGCAAAACTGTTCCAATTCCCATAAACGCAATTCCAATCGTTGAAATTGTTGTAAAGGAACTACCACAGATAATCGCTACTAGCGAACAAACAATAAAAATTGTTGGTAAGAAAAATTGGGCTGAAATCAAATTAAATCCAAAATACATAATCGTAGGAATGGTTCCAGAGTAAATCCAACATGCAATCAAAGCACCAATCATGAGAAAAATCATTAATGGGGTAATTCCAGGTTTGATGCCCTCTTCAATTCCTTCCATGACATCATCCCATGAAAAGCCTCTAAATTTACCATAGAACATTAATAATGTTAACACTACTAAAATTGGAACTTGAGGAGAAATTTGTTGTGCAATAATCAAATATCCTAGTACACAAAAAAGAATGACTAAGATTGTAATTGCTTCAAAAAGACTAATTTGGGGTTTGTCTTGTTGTTTATTATTGCTACTCATAAATTCTCCACCTTACTTTTAATTAGTTTTACTTTTTGAAACATATCTTATCACATAAAATGAAAAAATTATAGATATAAAATAAAAGAGTGATTAGTATCACTCTTTTATTTCGGAAATATCTTTAAATACTTTTTCCCATTTTTTTACTATTGAATTTAACTCATACCTATATATATTTTTTCTTGCATTTTGAGAAAAAACAGTTAATTTTTCAGGATCACACATTAGTTCAGACATTTTTTTTGCAAATTCATCTATATCAAACCTATCTACCAAAAATCCATTAACATTGTCTTCAACTATTTCGTTAGGACCTGTAATATCATAACTAATACAAGGAAGCCCATACATCTGGGCTTCAGTTAAAACTAAGCCAAAGCCTTCATATCTTGATGAAAGAACAAAAAAAGATGCTTTTTTATATTCATCTTCTATGTTGTTACTATATCCTCTTAATTTTATATTTTTTAAATCTAACTCTGATATCAAATTTAACAACTCATCTTTACGAGTTCCTTTGCCAAAAATTTCTAATTTCCAATCAGGAAATAAATTTTCAAGTTTGCTCCAACTCTTAATTAATAGATCAAAGCCCTTCTCTTCTTCAAGTCTTCCCACTGCAATAATTTTCTTATTATCCAAATCTGTTATTCCATTTTCGTTTATTGTAACAGGATTATATATGTATGTTGCAGGTACTAATTTTTTTACATTCTTTTGATAATTAATTAAATCATTTTTGCTTAACGTTACCAAGTAATCTGAATACCTAGCAGCTAAATATTGTGATATTTTACCTAATTTATCTGTTGGTCGATAATAATTAAATTGTTCCCATGAGATAATTTTGCAATGATTGATATACTTTATCCAATGTGCGTAAATGTATAATCTTACATCTACTACAATTAAAATATCAATTTGACTTATTTTTACAATTTTATGTAAAGCTCTTAAATTATGAAATTTTTTCATAATTCCATGTTTTTGTTCATTATAAATAGAATAAAGAGAAATATTCTTATTTGTTTGATAAGTTGGATTTAATCCATCTGTAAAGCTAATAATACTAATTTTATATCCACGATTACTCAATTCGTTCGCTAAAACAGATGTTACTCTTTCAGTACCTCCACCATTATTATAATTAGCAATTAAAAATCCTATTTTCATTTAAATATCAAACTTTCTTTCCTTAATTGTTCTATTAATTAAATATCTAATTGGTAAATAAAGTTTACCAATATGTTTCTTAGTCATTGCAGGAGTTAAAAAAATAATACTGCAAAAATATCTTAATCTTTTAAGATATGGTGATTTATTATAATTAAATAAATTGCTTACATCAAGTTTACTTTTTATAATTTGATATCCATTTGTCCCAATTATAAATTTATTATACTGCGATCTACAATTAATAAATTGGTTGAAATGTTTTCTTTTTTGAAAATGAAAGTATCCTTTTTCTATTGAATAAATTTTATTCTTATTTTTATAAAAATAAATTGTTTTTCCGTTTTCCCACAACCAAACTGAATCTTTAGATGCATATTTTTTTTCAGTGATTAATAAATCCAAATGCGTCCAACGAATTTCAGCTAATAAATTAGGATTTGAATATGTTGAAAAATTATTTTGATCATAAATTAAATTTATTCCACAACGTTCATCAAAACACATTATTTCTTGTGTAGTTACAACATTATTTTCAAAAGATTCTTCTTTTCCTTTAATTTTATAAGGTAATCTGTATCTTTGATTTACTTTTATACAATTACGAAATAATGTAAAATGACCCAATGTACCAATTCTATCGTAATTTTCACTTAATGGTTTACTAATATATTTTCTCAAATCTCCATAAATTACATCAATATCAGAATATCCCCAATAATCAAATTCTTTCAAGTACTCTTGGAATAATTCTCCATACATAGGTTTATAATCACATAATTTATACGGAGAACATATACGAATATTTTTATTTTTTAATATTTTTTGAACTTTGTTTTCAATAAATTTCAAATTAATCTTTTTTATTTTCACATTCTTTGGAACTTTATATTGTTTTATATATTTTTTTTGCCAGTTTGTAAATAGAATCCATGTAATTGTTGAATTATAGCTACAACTTTTTAAAAATACTGGAAATTCCCTGGGAATCTCTTTACTAAAATATGGAATAATAATGGCAACTGATTTCATTAAAAAATTCCTTTCTTAATAAAAACTACTTAGCAAGGTATTTCTTTAATATTACTAATGTATATTTAAAGTATTCATTATTTTTAAATAGTAAATAAAATCCAATTAATGATAATGTAACCGCAACTAGTCCCTTAACTAAAATATTTACTAATAATATATTTATGTTAAAAATCGATACAATTTTATACATAGCAAACATAAAAGCTATACATGTAGTCATATAAATTACAAAATTTGTGAATACAGTTAATAATTTTTCATTTTGATGCATTCCATATTTAAAAATAATATATGGCTCATACCAGTTTACTAAAATATTACTTGTTATATTTCCCAAAACAACACCTGCTATCCCCATATTAAAAACTATTAAGTAAATTAAAGAGCTTACAATATTTACAATTGCTTCGACAATAGCACGTTTCCCATCTTTTACATACAGACCATATGCTGCAATAAATGTTGAAAATGCTTTTCTAAAAGAATTCAATATAAGATTAATTCCCAACATAAATGCAATTATAAAACTTAGTTGATATTTACTTCCTACCCATAGAGAAATAAAAGGATTAATAACTGAAATATAACCAACTGAACAAATAAATGTACATAAAAATGAAATGAAAAAAATTTTTTCGAAAATATCATATTGATATTTCTTATCTTCTATTTCTACTATTAAATTACCTACACTAGATGTAATCGAATAAAATGCCTGCCCAATTACAATTACTAAGCTATTTATTATTACGTTATAGTTTGAAAATACACCTGAAAGATAAAGACTACAGAAATATGTTATTAATACACTGTTTGTTCCATTTACTGCAATATCTCCAAGTTTTGAGCCTAATGTTCCTAAAGTATTATGAAGTATCTCTTTCAAATCATTAGAAGGTAATTTGTGTTTAAATAAATTTTTTCCTTTTAAATAAGGATATAATTTATTTACTTTGTTTGAAATTACAATATTAGAAACAACTGTACAAACAATTTGAATTACACAAAATCCCAAAAAACTTTTGAAAACAATCAATATAATAATTTGAATAACTGTTTGTAATATTTTGAAGAGTAATTCATTGTTTAAATTAATATAATTCAATTGATCAGCATTTAATATCGTACGTTTATATGTTAAAAAATAACTTACAACAGTATTTGCTAAAAATAAAATGTAATATAAATACACACCTTTTACATTGCTATGTGTTAATAAAGGAATTAATGGAATAAATAAACTTCCGATTACTCCAATAATGATTCCAATCGTAGTATATGCTGTTCGAAAGAAATTCATTATTTGAATAATTTTTTGTTCATTTCCACTTGATAGTGGTTTATATAAAGAAAAAGTTACAGCCGTTCCAATGCCTAATTCTGTAAAAGATAATACCTGTAATATATTTGAGTATAATCCTCTTAAACCTAGATATGTAGCTCCAAGAGTTCTTATGAATACTGCTTGCAACACAAATCCTAATAACATATTTAAAATTTGTGTACCTACTCCAATAAATGAATTTATCATGGAGTTGTCTAGTCTACTTTTTCCCATTATATCCTCCAATTATTTTTGAATTATATTAAAATAATCTTTAATATAATTCTCTGTATAAAACTTTTCAACAGATTTTGCAATTTCTTCCTGTGAGCCAAATTTCAAATTTCCACTATAAAAATCATTTAACAATTTAACCGCTTCACTTGTATTTCCTAGTTGATACAATTTTCCATTTAAAGAAGTAACTATATCTTTAGGACCACTAGAACAATTAGACGAAATTACTGGAATACCATGAGCAATAGCTTCTAAAATTGCCATTGGAAAACCTTCATATTTTGATGTAAAAAGAAGTAAATCTGTTTTTTTTATTGAATTCCACACGTTCTTTTGCCATCCATGCCAATTAATTTTAGAATTAATTCCCAACATTTTTGCTAAATTTTTTAACTTATTTACTTCTTCTTTCGTACCATCACCATAAATATCAAGTTGAAAATCAAACTCTAATTGACCTAAAATTTCAAACATTTCTGCTAAATTTTTTTGCTTTTTGTATTGCACTCTTCCAACATAAATGAAACGTCTAGTATTTTCATTCCCTAATGGAATTAATTTAGTAGGCTTATCAATTGGATTATAAATTAAATGAATTTTTTCAGGATTAATCTTCATTTCTTTTAATTCATCACATATTCCAGATGAAATTGCTAAAAACGAATCACATTTTTTTAATAAGAAATTTGCTTTTGTAAATTTTAAGGAGAAATGATTCCATGATATTACTTGCATATTTTTCACAAATTTTTTTGCCATTAAGATTGGTAAAATTTGTAAATTATTCATTGTAATCACTTTATTGGGTTTTTCTGCTTTTATATATTTAAAAGTATCGAGAAACATTGCTAGTGGATTTTTATGATTATGTAATATTATTTCAACATTATCATTATTAATTCCGTCTAGCCATGATTCATCTTCACTTCCACCAGGCAAAAATAATTTCATTTTAATTGAATCAGGTGTATTTTGTAATACCTTTTTTATTACAGTCTCCATTCCCCCTTTACCGGTTAAAAATGGATAAGTTAATATTATTTTCATTAATTTCTCCTTATAAAATTTTCCTTGCAATATCCTGAACAGCTTTAAATATTCCAGCTTCAAACTGATTTGTTAAATGTTGACGTAACATTATTCTCAGCTTATCATGTAAAGTTGCTGTTTTCCAAGATGTTTCTCCTATATGAATTGCTACTGAATGAAAAGATGGTTGTAATAATATTTCTGAGTTATATGCACATGTATTATTAATCACTTGCGTTTGATCTTTATTACTAAATGAATAGTTTTCCAATAATAGTGGCGTTAATAACTCAGAATTTGGTTGCATTCCCTCAGAATTAAACTTTAATGTATCATAATAATTTAAACATGATTGAATAAATTTATGATGTGCTTCAGCTGCAATAAATGAAGTTTGAAAAATTACATTTTCATCTTGAATACTAAAAACTAAATCATAATCTTTTAAAACTTCATCAGGATTTTTAATTAATATCATATCTAAATCCATATAAATGCCACCATATTTTTCAAGCACATATAATCGAATATAATCAGAAGCAAATGCATAAGCATGATGTTTTAATGCATCATCTAAAAATTGATTACGTATTTCTCCAATGTTAGATTCATTCCATTCAATTATTTCATATTCTGGAGCATTATTTCGCCATGAGTTTAAAACTCTTTGATGTAATTTACTTTTTTCTTTATTACCTAACCATATATAGTGTATTTTCTTTGGAATCATTCTAATACCCCCACCATGATGTCATAAAATGATATGGGACTATGCAAGTCCATAAAGGTTTTAAAGTGTTAATGATGACAAAATATAAAATCATAAATGAAATTAATAAAATCTTCACTATATTTTTTAATTCTGTGCTTTTTAATTGATTTAATCCATTTGGAAATAAAAACATAATTGCACAAGTAAAATAAGTTGATAACCGAGTAAATTGACTAAATTTGTATGATAATATCATAACAAGACATCCACAAAACAGCATCCATAAAGATAGGTTTATTATTTGATTATTTAGTATATTTTGATTTTTATATAAATATACTGCTAATAATAATAATAAAATAAATGTGATTAAATTAATTGTAATAGATAAATAACCTGTGGTCCCATTATTAGCAATTTGTCCATCATAATTATCATAGGAACTAATTATTGAACCCACTAAATTTGAAAATTGTGTAAAATATATAAATATTGGCATAACAATTATTGAAAATGAAAAACATTTAAGAAAATTAAACTTCAATTTTGAAATCCAATACAATGGAAAAAAAATAACTGCAGAGATATGAAATAACATTGCTATTATAATTGTTATTAAGTATTTAACAAAATTATTCTTTATTATATATTTAATTGAAAATATACAAATTGCCCATGCGATATATTGTCGAATTTGTGACATTGAACCAGACATAAATCCCATGGTTACAAATATGATAAGTGCTAAAGATGAATCTTCACAGTATTTATATAATATATATCCTAAAAGAATCACAATAATCGTAGCAGAAACAATTAAAAGCCAACGTGGATTTTTTGAAAAAAAATATATAATTTTATTTAAAACAACATATCCATATTCAAATCTATTCTTTGAAAATAAAATTGAAAAAAAATTATTTCCATATGTTGAAAGTGAAGTATTAGCAAGTGCAGAAAATGATCCGACATATGTTAGTGTATCATTTCCAATGAAATACGATCTAAATGCAATTAGAATCCAAATAAAAAACAAACATAATGTCAGATATATTTTTTTATATTGTTTTTGTAAAGGTGATGCCCCCAATATAAAAGCAATCAGCCATAAATATATTGCCATCTTTTATCTCTCCATTCAATTATTTTTTATCTTAGATAATTCCAACAATTTAATAATGCATTTATTCTTTTTATGTCGTTCTTCTTAATTGCATTCTTTAAGTCTGTCTGTTTTTTAGTTAATAACTTATTTTCTGATTCCCTTTGAAAATATTTTTGATATAAATTAATACTTAAAACTATTACTGCATCATTTATCTTGCTTGATAACCCTTTTAATCTGCAATAATTCATAGCCATCTGATTTAAAAATAATCGTTCCGTTTCTATGTTGATTAAATTTCTTTTGGATAACTCTTTAATAATTAAATCAGTAACCAGATATGTATCAATTGTTTTTTCCTTACCTTTAAACGTATGTGAAATACCTTCAAAATTAACTTGATACGCATAAACTAACTTATTACTAATAAATTTTTTAGTTGTTTCTGGATAGAGTAATAAACTTATAATTGTATCTTCAAACCACAAAGAATCAGGGAATTTAATATCTTTAAATAATTCTGCTTTATAAATTTTTCCCCAAGGATATCCCATCATATCTGTTGATGTATGGACTTTGCCTTCATATGCATGAACCATATCACGATTTTTCTTTATCTTGCCATTATCATAATAGAATGAGAAAGCTGCACCTTCTACAATATCTGCATCATTTTCGATTCCCAAATCTAATAGGTCTTGCATCGCAGTATTGGATGGAATATAGTCATCTGAATCTAGGAAAAATATATACTTTCCAGTAATATTTTGAAGTGCTGTGTTTCTAGCTCCAGAAAAGCCTTGATTTGATTGCGTAATAATTCTTATATTATCTTTATTTTGGTATTTTTCTAAAATTTTGGCTGTATTATCAGTTGATCCATCATTTACAATAACTGTTTCAATCTTATAGGTTGTTTTTTGATCAATAACAGAATCAATACATTTTTCAATTGAGTTTTCACAATTATATGCAGGAATAACAATCATTAAATCAAAAACCTTATTGATTTTATTATTAGCTTTGATTGAACTATTTTGTTCTATATCTAAATTACTGACAATTTTAGTTGCTTCAGCTACTGATAAATCAATTTCATGTCCAAACCGTTGCATCCAAAAGTATTTAACTTTATAAAAATATCCTAAACACATTTTGGCAAAATCTCTTATGTCCCTATTAATCATCTGATTTGCTCCTTAAACCATACAATTTTTTCCATTGAGTAATTACTTTTTTACGATTAAATGCACTCTGTTCAAATTCTTGATCAATATTTTGGTCTCTTAATTTATTTTTCTTTTGAGTTATCTCAATCCATTTGTTTTGTGAAAATTTATCAATTGGAAGAAAAAATACATTACCTAATCTAATTTCATGCGTAATTTTATTGCTTGCAATTACTGGAAGGCCATTGGCTTGTGCTTCTAACGATACGGTTGGTAAGCCTTCATAAAGAGAAGGTAACCAAAAAATATCCATTGCAGAATAATGATCAGCAACTTTGTTGGTTACACCGATTAAATGCACATTTCTTATTTTATTTTCCTTGATATAATTTTCTATCTTGCTTTTTAAATTTCCATTTCCAATCAGCATCAAATGATAATTTGTATTTTGATTAACCATTTTCTCGAATGTTTGAATTAAAAACTTATGATTTTTTTGAAGATCAAACCTACCAACATGGCCAATTAATATATCACAATCCGTTAACCCTAATGACATTCGAATTTGTTTTCTTTTTTCATCTGAAAATTTATATTTGTCTTTATCAATCCAAGTTGGAATATACTCAAATGGATGTTTTCCAAATAACTTTTCCCCTGCTTCAGGCGAAACAGCAACCAGTTTGTCTGAATCCTTGACTATATTCATTGAAAAAATTCGATTTCGAATTCTTTTAATTCTTTTCTCTGAAAATTCAGTCGCATGACTTTGAGTTATAACTTTAACATTGTGCTTATGTGCAATATCTAAAACACATCCCCATGGCGAAATGGCATGATAATGAATATACTGATAATCATTTTCACTTAAAATTTCGTCAGTATATGAACGCATTGTCTTAAAAGATAAATTATCTTTTATTAAATAGACTTTTCCACCAAGTTGTTGAATTTCTTTTCTATATGATTCTTTTCCCTCACTTGCTGTTAAAAAGTCAAATTGAATTTGATTTCGATCTAAATTTCGGTATATATTCATAATTACCGACATTCTGCCATCTTCTCTTGAAATACTTCCAGGTAATTGTAAAACTCTAATCATCATTTCCTCATTCTTTTCTTACAAAATAATTTTTCACATAATTAATTTGTAATTTGATTGCTTCTTTTAAATTCTTACATTCATGTAGGTATACATTAAAAGTCCAAAAGAAGGACTTTAATTTATTACTTGAAATACCATTAATAAGTGCTGAATACGTGGCTAAAGTATCTCCTGTATTGAATGCACAATAACCCTTTTTAGCAATTTCTAACCAAAAAATATAATCTTCGTGGTGTTTATTCTTAAATCTAGTTTCTCCAATTAATTGAATATTAATTAAACAAGTTAATAGTCCAATTGGATTTCCATTTGCAAGCATAGCTTGATAATCATATTTTCCTGAATTTCTGCTTACAACATAATTCTTTTTTTGGCTAATATACCGATAATTGGAAAATACCCACTGAACTTTATTTTTGATAATATAGTTCATTTGATTTTCTAATTTATCTGTATCCCATTTATCATCTGCATCAATAAAAGCAATATACCTACCAGTAGCATTTTCTATGCCACGATTTCTCGAAAAGCTAACTCCCATATTCCGCTTATTAATTAATAAATTAATTCTAGGATCATTAATCATAAACTGATTAATTAATTTCACCGAATAATCGGTTGAACCATCATCAATAATAATTAATTCGATATCAGAATACGTTTGATTCAATACAGACTTAATAGATTCTTTTAAAGATTTTTCAGAATTGAATACAGGTAAAATAACAGATATTTTTTCCATTACCGTGCTCCATCTCCAGTTAATACTACTCGAATCGTATCCCAAATAATTTGGAGATCTTCTTTCATACTTAGATGATCAATATAATATTTGTCTAATTCATACTTTTCTTCTGGTGAAATATCATAACCACCATGTACTTGAGCATATCCACTTAATCCAGGTAATACACGTAAACGTTGTTCAAAGTCTTTGATTTCCTTACTGAATTTTTCAGTTAACTCTGGACGTTCTGGACGTGGACCAATCATACTCATATCACCCTTGATAACATTCCATAATTGTGGAAGTTCATCAATACGAGTTTTACGAATAAATTTACCAACTTTAGTTACACGTGCATCATTTTTTGAGGCCCAGACAGCGCCACTTTGCTTTTCTGCATCATTGTACATTGAACGGAGTTTAGTAACGTTAAACCGTTTACCCATATATCCCACGCGTTCTTGAGTATAGAACATCTTTCCTGGAGTTTCTAACTTAACTAATATTCCAAATAATAGAACAACTGGTGTTGTTGCGACCATTAATCCACTTGCACTTACCACATCAAAAAATCGTTTCACTGGTAAGTAATCATTTTTAACAGGTTCTTTTAGTTTAGTTTCATAAGTATATTTTGGTTCAACTGGAGTAACTCGTTTCTGTTTTTTTAACATTTCTTTGCGTTGAATTGGACGCATGTGTCTTGTATTTTTAATTTTTGAAACTGCTTTTGGTACTTTATTATTTTTCATTTTATATCCCTTAATTTACATATTCCCAATACTTTTTAAGTCCATCTTCAATATTATAGATTGGACAATAGCCTAACTTACTTAATTTGCTGATATCAGCATATGAATACTTGATATCACCTTTTCGTTCTGGTTTATAGTCAATTTGAAGGGTTTTACCAGTAATATTTTCATATGCTTGAATCATGTCATTCACACTTGTTTGTAATCCAGATGCGACATTGTATACACCATAACTTGCATTGTTATCACGTGTTAATAACATTAATGCATCAATTACATCATCAATGTATACAAAATCACGCACTTGGTTACCATCTCCGTAAAGATTAAACACCTTATTTTCACGAATACATTCAGTAATAATTGAAATTACTCCTGAATATGGTGATGATGGATTTTGTTTAGGACCATAGATATTAAAGAAACGTACAGCAACTGTCGGAATACCATATAAATCTCTGTAATCAACCATATAACGTTCAGAAGCAAATTTATCAATTGCATATGGTGTAAGTGGTTTAATACGTGAATCTACTTCTTTTTTAGGTAGAACTGGATCGTCGCCGTAAACGGCAGCTGACGATGCAAATAATACTTTCTTAACTGGTAATTTATTCTTGCGAATCACTTCTAGTAAAAAAATGTTAGCTTCTTGATTTACTTGATGCGTTTCATAAGGACGTGCCACTGAATCTGCTACACTAGCAACCCCTGCAAATAAGTAAATATAGTCAAATTTATTTTTTACAAGAAGATTTTCCATAAATGCTTTGTTTGTAATTGATTCTTCAAAAAAATCAACTTGATCTGAGTCAGGAATGTTTTCAATCAAGCCCATTGATAAGTCATCAACAATTGTAATGTGATCTCCTTGTTTAATTAATCGATCTGCAAGATTACTCCCAACAAATCCTGCTCCACCAGTAATCAATACATTGCTCATTTAAATAGTCATCCTCTCTCTAACTACTTACCAAATATTTTTTTCCAAAAACTCTTTCTGTTAGAAATTTTTTTAATTTCTTTTATTGAAGAATTATCTCCATTTAAAATCGCTTTAGCATCTTGCCAATACTCTGTAGCTTGTGTTTTATCTTGATTGCTTAATTTTTCATAGGCATTACTCATCTGACTTTCGCGTCCCTTTAATGCATGAGCATCAGAAGAAAAGGTCGTTCCTAAATTAGCATCAATAATCTTTTGTGTTAAATTTTCTACTCTTTCACCAAAGACTCCTAAATAACTGCTAGCGGTTAATTGGGTTAAACACCCAGCTTTCACTAAATCATATAAAAGTTGATGATCACGTTGAATTCCTTGATTACGTTCTGGGTGAACGATTACTGGCGTAATTCCACGTAATTGCAATTCTGGCAAAACATTATTTAAAAAATATTCTGGTACATGTGTATGTGGTAATTCTAACATCAAATAACGATTATTACTATCTGCAAATAAAATATCATCATTATCAATTGCATCTAGTAGTTTATCAGTTAAATGAACTTCTTGTCCTGGGAAAACTCGAAGTGGAATTCCTGCTTTATCTAATGCATCCTGAAATAGTTGCGTTTTACGAATCACATCTTGCTTATGATTAACATACTTACCATCCATATGATGAGGTGTTAATAACATATGCGTTACTCCATCGGCAACAGATTTACGTGCTAGTTCTAATGAAGTCCGAATATCCGATGAACCATCATCAACTCCTGGAAGCAAGTGTGCATGTAAATCTACTAATGTCACTTCTTTTTATCTTCTTTCTTTTCATCAATTCCATAATAATTTCCACCATAATAACCGCCATAGTAACTACCATAATAACTAGTAGATTCAGCAGCATTGAAACGGTTCATAATAACTCCTAAAATATTAGCCTTTACCTGGCGTAATAATTTAACTGCTCGTGAAACAGCATCTTTAGTCGCAATTCCTTGTGGAACAACTAAAGCAACACCATCAGCTTTTGTTGCAACAATTTGACCATCAGTAACAGTATCAACCGGAGGGGCATCTAAAATAATAAGATCATATCTACCTTTTAAAAATTCTAATAAACGACCAAAACGTTCTGAACCAAGTAACTCAGCTGGATTAGGTGGAATTGGGCCACTTGTTAGCACATCTAAATTATCAATATCAGTATGATCAATCATTTCTGAAATATTTACACTATTTGATGATGATGTAATGATATTAGACAAGCCATAACGATTTGAAACTTTAAATGATTGATGAACTGTTGGCCGCCGTAAATCAGCATCTACTAATAAAGTCTTTTTACCTTCTTCAGCCCATGTAACAGCCAAGTTTGCACTAACTATTGATTTTCCTTCTGAAGGAAGAGCTGACATAATTGCTAAAACTTTAAAATTAGAATCAAGAAATGAAAATTTTAAATTTGTTCGTATAGTTCGATATTGTTCTGAAATACCTGATTGAGGATCATTTTTAGTAATTAAAGCAACCCCATATTTCATACTATCTTCATCTAATTTAGTTTTCTTGTGTGTAAATCTGCTAAAAAATGACATTGCTAAACCCTCCGATTACGACTTTCTGTCCGTCCTAGACCACGACTATGTGAAAGTAATTTTTTAACTTTTGATGCTGGGATTTCACTAATTATTCCTAAATCATTTAATCCTAATTCATCGGTTATAAATGATTCATCAGTAACTGTCCGATCTAACCCATTTAAAATAAATGCTAAAACTATTCCTAATACTAAACCAATCACTATACTTATTAATGTATTTAACAACACATTAGGTGAAATTGGATTTGGGTTAACTTGTGCATGTGATAATATTGATACATTATTAACACTCATAATTGTTTTAATTTTCTTTTTAAATACTTTTGCAGTTGTATTAGCAATTACTGCTGCTTTATTGGGATTATCACATTTTACGGTTACAGTAAAAACTTGTGAGTTTTGCTCATTGCTAAGGCTGATCATCCCTTTAATAGCACTTGCACTATCAGTATAGCCATCATTTTGAATTTTATCGGCAACCTCATCCAAAATAGCAGGACTTGTAATGATATCCTTATATGTATTAATCATTTGAACAGCTGCCTGCATCTGCCCTTGATTTACATTATTTGGATCATTAGCATTATTACTTGTTTTTTGATTTACTAAAATATTTGTACTTGAACTATATTTTGGTGAAATCACAAATACTGAAGTAAACAATGCAATTACTGTACAAATAATTGTTGTCCAAATAATGATGCCTTTACGTTTCCGTAAAATTCCTAAAATTTCGCCAATATCACTAAACTTAGATGATTTTTCTTGGCTTTGAATGTCGTTCATGATGTACCTCCTAAATTAGTTCAGTTTCGTATAACAATTCTTTACTAACTGAGTTAAATTATCTTTTCCATTTGAGTGATTACTCATTAACATAATTCCTGTTTTTCCATCTTTGCTGATTGCAACCGATGCACGGTAACCAACAATTCCACCTGAACCATAGAACATGTCATCACTCTTGATCAATTGACCCGTGAAGTTTGTTACTGTGGTTGCTGTAAAGCTTGTTTGATCACCATATTTTTGCACTAAAATCTTAGTTAATTTCAAGAAACCTGCTGGTGTTGCCATCACTTGGTTTCTTCCCATTTGAGCATTCATTTCTTGTCCAAGAGTCGTTTGGCTCACTTTGCTACTACCGTTATATGGTGTTGCTAGTTTGCTATCACTCACACTTGAAACAAATTTAACTTGATCTAAATCATATGGTTCAAGGAATGCTTTCTTAATATATGCTTGATATGTCCCACCAGTTACTTGTGAAATAATTCCTTCTAGCAAGACATAGTTAATTTCTTCATAGTTGTATACTCCGTTAGTTCCACTTTGAGCATTACTAATGTTCCAACTAAGCACATTTGTTAATTGACTACTTGGAGTTGCATTATTGCTTAATCCTGATGTCATTTTTAACAATGAACTAACCGTAATCGTATCAGTACTATCAAGCGTACTGTAATATTTACTAATAGGAGTTGAAAGACTCAACTTTCCTTCATCCACTAATTTCAAAATTGCAGCTGCGGTTAACATATTTTCCAAATCCGCAACTTGATAATATTTATCAGCAGTTCCTTTCCTCATTGAATCAGTTGTCGCAATCTTCCCATTCTTCATGACTGCATATGACCCCTTAAAGTTTTCCTGTTTCAATAGTTTAGTTAACTGATCTGAATTTTGTTTTGTTGATTTTATTTCGGTTTTGTTTTCCGTTGACTCAACTTGTCGTTGTTCTGTTTTAGATGACACTTCTGCTTGTGCATGTTGACCAGTGATTTTCTCATACATCACGTGTGCCATACTATTAGTGTTGTATTTAGCTAGTACGAATCCACCAGCACCCAGCACTAATGCCGTTCCTACAACCCAACCAATTGCTTTTTTGCTCGGCAATTACTTGCACTCCCTTCCGAATGTGATTATTGATAATAGTATTACCAATAATATACGCCATTGTTTATAATAGCATATATAAATCAATTTTTAGCTTAAACATTAATTTTTTATAATTAATTAAAAAAAGAAGAGATCAAAATGATCTCTTCTTTTTACATTTTACTTTCATTTTGTTTTGCCCGTACCTTAAATAAAATTGAAGCAAGGTGATAAGCATGCCATTTAATTAAAATAATTGGTAGCATCCGCATCCCATGACAATCACTCAACCTGATTGCATGTAACGATTCACTAAAAATTGGCATCTTAACTACTTTTTTCAATTCTGCAATCTTTACGCTATATTTTAATGGATTCGCACTGGCAAATGTTTGATGGACCATCATCACATTTAAATGCATAAGCACATAAACTGCAAATGCTTTTTTGATTGGCGTTGGTGCATCTTTAATCTTAGCCTGTGAAACCAACATAGCGTTTGTATAATCACGTACCTTATCGTTATCAAAGTTAGTCATTACTGATTCAGTATCATTTGAATAGTGATAACCTACACGCATTGAGAAAGTAATTTCTTGACAAGCTAACATATAACCCAACATAAAATCGCCATCTTCTGCAACACGCAATTCTGAATTAAAACGAAGATGGTGTTCTTTGATAAGTTCACGTTTAAAAATCTTGCCCCATACAGTCATATATTGTGTAGGATTTTCAAGCATCATAATTTGAGCTTGTTGTACTTGATCAGCATTAAAACGTTGATCTGACATAACCTTACGTGCATCCTTACCGATTTCAAAACTTAATACTGACAAATCAGCACATTGCTCGTTTTGTAAGAAATCACTCATTCCTGGAAGAAGGATATCATCACCATCAACAAAGATGATATATTCACCAGTTGTTTCAATCATACCTTTGTTCCGTGCAACCGAAACCCCTTGATTTTCTTGGTGAATTACCTTGATTCGATTATCATTTTGAGCACATTCATCAGCAATTGCACCAGAGTTATCAGTTGAGCCATCGTCCACCAAAACAATTTCTAAATTAGAATATGCTTGTTGAGTGATTGAATCTACACAACGTTTTAAATATTTTTCAACATTATATACTGGAACAATTACGCTAACTAACTTCTCTTCCATAAAAATCCCCTTTAACATTATCAAAGTCATTTAATTCTTTAAAATAAATTACTTTATTTGTATTCTAAAGTCAACAATGTTCTTTTATATTTATACTAACAATTATTTTAAATATCTTAATGCATATTCTGATATAATTATTATGTTTGTTTAAAACTTATTATTTATTCAAGGAGAATTATGTTATGGATTCAATTTCTAATCGAATTTCACTTCAACATTTATTAGAAATTCGTTCTAAATTAAATAAAAAAGTTAAAGATAAATATCCTAACTTAATAAATAACATTTATTTAGTTTGTTTAGCTGTCTATATTTTTTCAACATTTATCAAAAGTACTGACATGCCAGAATATGTTTTCTCACAGCATGATATTTACTTGTTTGCTTTAATTCCAAGTGCGATTGTGTTATTTAAAATAGTACTGTTTGATAATAATTCAATTAATGACTTAATTATTTTTGCATTACTTGAATGTGTGCTATTTGCTATGGGACAAAATGCCGCAAACTTTAATATTTTTTATTTTGGAATATTAATTTATGGTGCAAAAAACGTTGACTATGATAAAATCATCAAAGTTTTCTTATTTGTTAATATTGTTGGAACATTTATAAGTATGGCTCTTGCGTTTGGTGGCATCATTCCAAATTATAAAGGAACTCGTTCTGATACTTCCCCTGTTATACGATTTGCATTTGGTGCAATCTATCCTACTAACCTTGCTGCACGAATGCTTTCTATCATTATGGCTTATGCTGCATTAAGAAAATTCAAATTAAATTTACCTGAATATATTTCTTTAATTGCAATTACTATTTGGACATATATCTCTACTGATACAAGATTAGATTTAGCTTTAATGGCATTATTAATCATGGTTGTAATGTGTTATAAACCAATTAGTAAAGTAATGGAAAAAATTTCATTTAAATTAATCAATATCATTTGCTTTGGATATATTGGAATTATTCTTCTACTGGGATTTTTATATAAATTCATTCCTCATAATGCAATAATGCAAATTTTCAATAAACTTCTTTCAGGCCGTCTAGCATATGAAGCTGAAGCAATTAGTGAGTTTAAGCTTGCTTTCTTAGGTCAATATATACCACAACCAGGTGCTGGATTATTTTATATTGATTCCATCTACTTTAGAATTCCTTTAATGTATGGAATTCCATTAATATTCATTTTTATTTTAATTGTATTTGCTTTAAATAAAATTTTGCATGTTAAACCAATTTTTTATTTAGAATTATGTTTTCTTTTATTCATTATCAGTGGTGGAATTGATCAACACTTCTGGGAAAGCTGTTATAACTTTATAATTCTTGCATTATTTGCTAAAGTTCCAAACGCAAATCAAATTAAACGAGAGAAGTGTATTTTTAATGAAAATTAATTTTATTTGTCCTCCTGCAAGTGGTAATGGCGGCACAGAAACAGTTTTAACTAAAATTTTAAATCACTATGCTCAAGAGCATGAATTAACTTTAACTTTAACGACTAAGCCGGAAAATGATAATTGGCTTAATTCAATTGATAAAAATGTTAATGTTAAAATTCCTTCTCATGATGATAAATTAAGTAAAAGGTTATTCTTCATCAAAACATTTATTAATACCAAAAACGATGAAAACTTAGTAATGCTTGGGGCAAATATGATTAGGGTAGCAGCTACAATCCGAAAGGTGCTCCATAAAAAATATCGAATCGTTTCATGGATCCACTATTCATTATTTGATCAAAACATGTTTGATCCTAAAAACATTCTTTTTGCAGATTATCATTTAGCAATTGCATCAAAAATCAAAGAACAATTGATCCAAATTGGTGCTCCAGAAGAAAAAATTAAATTAATCTATAATCCAATTGAACGTAACCATGTTCGCAATACTGATCAATTAACAAATGAAATTACATATATTGGTCGAACCCAATTCAATGGTCAAAAAAATCTTAAAGAGTTAATTGATGGTTTAAAAAAGGCCCATGATATGCATTTGTCAGTAATTGGAACTGAAAAAAATGATCAAATTGTTAAAGATTATATTGCTAAAGAAGGCCTATCAGAAAGAGTTACTTGGTATGGGTGGCAAAAAGACCCTTGGGCGTTAATTGAAAATAAAACACTTGCAATTGTGTTAACTTCTAAATTTGAAGGTTTGCCTATGGTATTTCTAGAGGCTATTTCACGTGGAATTCCAGTGATTTCTGCAGACTTTGCCGGTTATGATGATGTAGTCAAAGAAAACATAAACGGATTAAGCTATCCACAAGGAAATACTGATAAGCTTGCTGAACAAATTAATAAAATAAAAGAATTAACAAGTAATCCTATTAAAATTGCAAATTCAATTAGTAATTTCTACAGTGAAAACTATTTTAACAACTTAGATAAAGTTTTTAGTGAAATTCTTATTAAATAAAAAAAGAATGTGATAATTAAATCACATTCTTTTTTTATTTAAAATATTCTTGATGATCATCATAAAATTGCATCATTTCTTTTGTTTGATTACCAAAACCTAAATGACCAACAATTGTACTCTCATCCATTATCATTGCTTCAGATAAAATAGTTGCATTTTGATTGATTGTTTCTTCATCACGAGCAAAATCACTACATAAGCGATGAACTGGGAACATTCCCATTTCATTCCAATAGTCACGTGACATTACAAAACATCCAATTGATAAACGTACTGGGATTGCAGAATATTTGCCTTCATCTTTGTTAAATTCTAAGTTCATTTCATCTAACTTAGGCAATATATCTTCTGCACCCCACATAAATTTAGCTGCTTCTGCTGATTCTTCAATTGGCTGGAAACGCCCATAATATCTAGGCTGACCAAATCTTTTAGCATATTCATCAACTGCATTAAACTTTTTCAATACTTTTAAATATGCATATCCATTTACGTTAATTAATGGTGAAACTACCCCAACCTTATAATCAGAATCTTTCTGCCATTGGTTGTAATGTTTTACCATTTTTTCAATTGCTCCATCAGTCAAAAAGATATCTTCATCCATTTTCACAATTACTTTAGCTTTAGGAAATAAATCAATAGCGGTATTTTGTGTTAGATTAATATTATTTCGTTTACAACTTAAATATGACCAATTATTTTCAGTTGCAATTTCATCTAAACGATCACTATATACTCCACTAGAAATAATACATACATCAAAATCTTCGGGAGTGAATTTTTGAATACGCTCAAAAACATCATTCCATAAATGTTCCTTATAACCAGCAAGAATTAATAATAATTTATCTGAATTCTTAGCACGATTTTTGAATTGGAAATTTTTAGTAGTTGGGTTACTTCTAAAAGCAAAATGGAAGAAATTATCAAGCCCATTTTGTACACTTGTTTTTAAACTCAATTTAAACTCTCCTATACTAATCTTTTTCAATTTTTACTGAGGGTAAATATCGATCATTTTTACCTAAACGATCATGTATTCCGTCGTTAAATCCATCAATAAACGAACGGTACATGTAACGACGATATCCTTTGCGCTCACTTTTAACAGTATTTCCTACCATCTTTTTAACAAAGAATAAATAAATATATGCTCTTGCCAAAAGATATGGATGGCCATGTTTCTTAATTGTTTGAATCTTATTGCGCATTCCATAATATTCACGCCAATTAGGTTGCCAACCTTGAACTTTACTACTGTTCACCTTATGAAATATCTTGGCATCAGATACATTCAAAATCTTTGTGTATTTTCTAACTCTTAAAGAATATTCTGTATCATCATACCAAATGAAATAATCTTTCTCTGGTAATCCCACTTTTTTAATTAGATCTTTATTAAAAACGACACCTACAAATGTCACTAAATCGCAATAAAAATTGTGTCGATATTCATCTACAGAAATTTCTTCTTCACTTATAATATTCCAATTTTTTATTCTTCTCCGATGCAACGTTTCAATTTCATCATTATTGTAAACTGTCCCTGCAAATGCCTTTACATCTGGATTTTCTTTGATTTGTTTTGCAATTTTTTCAAAATAATCTTTTTCATAAATGGCATCATCATCTGATACAGAAATCCAATCTACATTTTCTTTAATTGCAGCTTGCAATCCAGAATAAAAACCTGCTGATCCTCCACCATTTTCTGAAAGTCGGATATATTCTACTTTGGAATCATCACTGTACTTATCCTTCATTAAAGTATCTGTACCATCAGTTGATGCATTATCAACTACAATCACTTTACTAGGAGAAACAGTTTGATTTAAAACACTATCAATTGCCTGTGGTAGAAGACTTTTCCGATTATATGTAACAATTACACTAGCATAGTTCATAAATAAATCTCCCTATCTCTTTAATATGCAGTATTAGGCACAAAAATAACTTTAATAGTCTTTATCATAATTTTTAAATCTAGCCATAAACTTCGATGCTTAATATAATACAAATCAATATTAACCATTTCATCAAAGCCAACACTATTCCGCAATGTAACTTGCCATAGACCTGTGCATCCTGGACAAACAAAAAGTCTTTGTTTGTCATAGTCAGTATATTTAGCAACTTCTCTTGGCAAAGGTGGTCGTGGTCCAACAATACTCATTTCACCTAATAAAACATTTAGCAATTGTGGAAATTCATCAATACTTGTTTTTCGAATGAATCTTCCGACTTTTGTAATCCGAGGATCATTCTTCATTTTAAACATTGCACCTTTAACTTCATTTTGTTGTTGCAACTTGTCAATTTCTTTATCTGCATTTACTTTCATCGAGCGAAATTTAAACATTTTAAATTTCTTTCCATCTTTTCCAATACGACTCTGATTATAAAATACAGGTCCCCCATCATCTAACTTAATAGCAATGGCAACAATTAGAAAAACAGGACTTAAAAGAATTAAACCTAACAAACTCGCAACTATATCAAAAATTCTTTTGCAAGTCCGATAAAAATATTGTTTATTAACTTTTTCCTTATTAATAAATATTTTCCCATTTTTTTCCATTTGAAATTACCTCAAAAATAACTATTTCTTTCTCCCTTTGACCTTTCTTGCTAAAAAGTTAGTGATTTTCTTTATCCAATGTTGATTTCCCATAAACATAACTGGCATTTCAGTATAATTAATTTGGTTATATTCAACCCAAACATCAATTAATAATTCACTAATATATCCAAAGATTCTTTGTTCACTCTTACTATAATTTGAGATATCGACTCTTTGTTCAACTTCATTTAAAATATCCATTAACCAATCTGTATAGTCATTAAATAATTGACTTTTAGCAATAAAAATATTAAACATATGAGCCTTTTTTTCTTTCATATGTTTATCAAATATTTTTAAATATTCTGGATAAAGTTCGCTAATTACATTTCTTGTTACTTCCAAGCCCTCAATATGATGAGAATGTTCATAATGCGACCATAATGTTTCAATATAATAATTTCTCTTCTTAGGAAGAATCATGTCATATTGATTCATTAACTTTGTAACTGTCTCTTGTGTCATTACATCTTTCCATTTTTGATTTACCGATTTAAAGAAATCAGAATGTCCATTTGTAAACAATCTCCGATAATGAACTAATCCTTTAACATCTGCATCTCTATTTTTAGCAGCCCAATATTGAGCTGTTAATTCACAATATGATGCATTTTTATCTGAAATATTATCTCCTGTATTATCACGCTCATAATTTTCAAAGTTCTTGTCATTAAAGCCAACTTGAACTGGAATATACATTTTATCTTGTGGCATTCTAGCCATTTTATGAGTTACCACATATATTTCTGTTTTCAAAGGAAATGCTCCTTACTTAAATATAGTATCTATGATATTTTAATACATTGTAGTATTTATAGCAAACTTTCCTTAATATATCAGTCGTATATCTAGTAATCTTAATTTAAATAACAAGAATTAACTAAAGTTTATTAATTTGCTTGACAAAAAAAATAGCTTAATAATAAGATATTTACTAAAATGGGTTTATACTGGATAAGTATAAATATATTAAGGAGAATCAGTATAATGACAAAATATTTAGTGGTTGGTGCTGGATTATTCGGTGCAACATTTGCTCATGAAGCTGCTAAACGTGGTCATGAAGTACACGTCATTGAAAAGCGTGATCATATTGCAGGAAATATCTACACTAAAGAAGTAGATGGTATCCAAGTTCACCAATATGGTGCACATATTTTCCACACATCTAAGAAAGAAATTTGGGACTATGTAAATCAATTTGCAGAATTTAACCGTTACACAAATAGTCCAATTGCTAACTTCCATGGCGAAATCTACAATATGCCATTTAATATGAATACCTTCAACAAATTATGGGGCGTAATTACTCCACAAGAGGCTGAAGAAAAAATTAATGAACAACGTGCAGTTTTAAATGGCAAGAAGCCAGAAAACTTAGAAGAACAAGCAATTTCATTAGTTGGAACAGATATTTACAAGAAGTTAGTTAAGGAATATACAGAAAAACAATGGGGGCGTGACGCTAAAGAATTACCTCCATTTATTATCAAACGTTTACCAGTACGTTTTACATATGATAATAACTACTTCAACGATACATACCAAGGTATTCCAATTGGTGGTTACACTCAAATTGTTGAAAAAATGTTAGCTGATGATCATATCACAGTAGAAACAAATACAGACTTCTTCGATAAGAAAGATGAATACTTAAAAGATTATGACAAAGTAGTCTTTACAGGTATGATTGATCAATTCTTTGATTACAAACTTGGTGAATTAGAATACCGTAGTCTTCGTTTTGAAACAGAAGAATTAGATGTTGATAACTATCAAGGTAATGCAGTTGTAAACTATACAGATAAGGAAACACCTTATACTCGTATCATTGAACACAAACACTTTGAATTTGGTAAAGGTGACAAAGACAAGACTGTTATTACACGTGAATACCCAGCAACATGGCACCGTGGTGACGAACCATATTACCCAATTAATGATGCTAAGAACAATTCATTATACAAGCAATATGTTGAATTAGCACAAAAAGAAGCTGATAACGTTATTTTCGGTGGTCGTTTAGGTCAATATCGTTACTACAACATGGATCAAGTAATTGGTGCTGCATTGGTAACAGTAGATCAAGAATTTCACTAAAACTATTTAAATGAAGAAGGCGGTATTTTTACAGCCTTCTTTATTTTATAAGTTTTAATTAAAGCATTTTATGCTAAAATAAACTGGTAATTTAATTTAATGGTGGTAAAAAATGAAAGTTCTTAAAAATTACCTTTATAATGCAGGATATCAAATTCTTTCATTGATTGTTCCTTTGATTACGGCACCTTATATCAGTCGTGTCCTTCATCCTGCTGGGGTTGGTTATAATGCATATACCAACTCAATAATTCAATATTTTGTATTAATTGCAACTTTAGGTATTTCAATTTATGGAAACCGCGAAATTGCTTATGTACGAGATGATCGTAAAAAAATGACACAAACGTTTTGGGAAATTCAACTTCTTAAAACGTTTACCACATTAATTGCATATATTGCTTTTGTCATATTTTTACACGTATATGATCGATACACGGTCTTCTTATGGATTCAATCAATAAATATTATAGCCGTTGCTCTTGATGTTTCTTGGCTTTATATGGGACTTGAAGATTTTAAACGAACAGTAATTAAAAACACTTTTGTACGTTTGCTTTCTGTCGTTCTTGTTTTTACATTAGTCAAAAAGCCTAGTGATGTTGGCTTATACATTTTTATCATTGCGTTTTCAAATATTTTTGGAAATCTAACTCTATGGCCACATCTAAAACATTTATTAGTACCTATAAAGCTTAAATCAATAAATATATTCCATCATTTTATTCCAACAATAAGCCTATTTCTTCCACAAATTGCAACTTCCATTTATTTGCAATTAAACAAGACAATGCTTGGGGTCATGATGGGGACTAAATTCTCTGGATTCTATCAAAATTCTGACAATTTAGTTAAAATGGTACTATCACTAGCAACATCTTTAGGAACTGTAATGATTCCGCATGTTTCAGCTGCATTTTCTAAAGGCAACAAGAAGAATGTTTTTGATTTACTTTATAAATCATTCGATATGCTTTCAGTCTTAGCATTTGCAATGATGTTTGGAGTAGCTGCTATTAGTAAAAATCTAGGACCATTTTTCTATGGAAAAGGATTCGAACCAGTTGGTACTGCTATGATGATTGAATCAATTGTTATTGTATTAATTGCATGGAGTAATACAATTGGAGATCAATACTTAGTACCTACAAATCAAATCAAGCCATACACTACATCAGTTGTCTTAGGGGCTTTTGTTAACCTATTTGCTAACTTCCTATTTATTAAATTATGGGGATTAGCTGGTGCAATGTGGGCAACTGTTCTATCTGAAGTAGTTGTTACTGGTTACCAAGTATGGTGCGTCCGTAAAGAAATGGAACTTTCCAAACTATTCCAAAATACTTTCAAATATATTATTGCTGGAATTGTAATGTTTATTCCTGTATTTATTATGAATATTAAACTTCCAACT